>NZ_KV787148.1:6950-63603 GCF_001807025.1 Corynebacterium sp. HMSC11E11
GTGATGGCGGCCCGCTCTCGATGGTGGGGTGCAGGTTCCATGGAGTTGGGCGAAGGTCAGCTGAGTTGGACGTCGATCAGCGTGAATCGGTGATTTGAGTTCACCCTTTTGGGTACTTTGGAACGAACCATCCGGGGACGAAGCCTCCGCAGGATTTGCCTCTCTTTCCCCGGACCACGACGACGGTGCCCCCGAACCCAGGAGCGACCATGACCACCGACGCAGGCAGACGATCCCCGCACCAGGGCCGGGGAACGACGGCCACCGCCGCAGGCGACGACCGAAATGACGGCCCCGAGAAGCCGAAGGGATTCCTCGCCACGCTGGAACGGGTGGGCAATGCCCTGCCGAACCCGTTCTGGTTGTTCGTCATATTGGCGGGCGTCGTCATCGTCTCGTCGTGGCTGGGCTCCATGGCCGGCATGTCGGCCGAAGACCCCGGCACCGGCGAGGTCATCGAGGTCCAGAACCTCATGACCGCCGAATACCTGCAGAAGATGGTCACCGATGCGGTGGACAACTTCGTCACCTTCGCCCCGGTCGGGCTGATCCTGGTGTGCATGCTCGGCGTCGCCGTCGCCGAGTACTCCGGTTTCATCGGCGCGGCGATCCGCTCGGCGGTGGCCAGGGTCCGCTCCCCCATGTGGTTGACCTTCGTCGTCGCGCTGGCCGGCGTCACCGGTTCGATCGCGTCCGACGCCGTGTACGTCATCCTCATCCCGCTGGGCGCCGCCGCCTTCCGCGCGGTGGGCCGCAACCCGATCGTCGGCGCGATGGTCGCCTTCGCCGCCTCGTCCGCCGGCTTCAACTCTTCGCTGGTGCTCAACATCACCGACGTGCTGCTGGCCGGCATCTCGACGACGGCCGCCCAGTTCGTCGACCCCGAGTACGTGGTGTCGCCGCTGGCGAACTACTTCTTCTCCATGGCCTCGGCGGTCGTGCTGGCGATGATCATCACCGCCGTCACGGAACTGTTCATCGTCAAGCACACGAAGAAGACGATCGACGAATCGCAGATCAACTACGAGGCCGCGGCCTTCACCACGCCCGGCAACGGCGACGACACCGACGACTCGGCCGGCTCCGAATCCACGAGCACGTCGTCGGAAAGCAACGGCGAGAATCTCGGCGAGACCCGCTCGAAGGCGGAGCTGCGCGACGAACTCGAACTCGATGCACGCGAAATCGGCGCCCTGAGAATCGCCGGATTCGCGGCGCTGGCCACCTTCGCCGCATGGTCCGCGCTGCTGTTCATCCCGGGGTCCCCGCTGCGCGGCGAGGGCGACGGCATCCTCAATTCCCCGCTGCTCACCGACATCGTGGTGCCCATCGCGCTGCTGTTCGCCATCACCGGCATCGCCTACGGCATCGCATTCGGGTCGATCCGCGACTCCTCCGACATCCCCGGCTTCATGGAAAAGGGCCTGTCCACGCTGACGGCGATGATGGTGCTGTTCTTCGCGGTCGCCCAGTTCACGTCGTACTTCTCGTGGTCGAACCTGGGCCAGTGGACGGCGATCAAGGGCGCCGAGCTGCTGACCCGGGCCGACCTGCCGCCGCTGGTGCTGTTCGCCGCACTGGTGCTGATGGTCGCCGCACTGAACCTCTTCATCACGTCGGGTTCGGCCCAGTGGGCTCTGATGGCCCCGGTGGTCGTTCCGATGCTGATGTACGTCGACATTGCGCCGGAAGTGTCGCAGATGCTGTTCCGCATCGGCGATTCGCCGTCGAACATCATCACCCCAATGTCGCCCTACTTCGCGCTGGCGCTGACGTTCCTGCAGAAGTACTACAAACCGGCGGGCGTCGGCACGCTGATGTCGCTGGCGATCCCGTACTCCATCGCGATGCTGGTGGGCTGGTTCGCGTTCTTCGCCATCTGGTACCTGCTCGGCATTCCGCTCGGACCGGGCGTGCCCGTGCGCTGACCGAGCCGGGACTTTCCTTCCCGCCCCTTTTCCTCCCTCTCCCTTCCTTTCTCCCCTCCCTCCTTCCCCGGCGCCGCCAACCCCGGCAACCGCGTTGCCCGACGAGCCCCCGACGGCCCGCACCGATTCACGGTGCGGGCCGTCGTCATGCGGAAACCGGGTTTCTCCCGGGCGACCACCGCTCCTGTGCACTCCGGCAAGCGTCGAAAAGCCCGGAAAGCCCCCGAAGTGACTTCGGGAAAGCTCCGGAACAGACTCCTGGTAAACCCCGGAAAGCACCGAAAAATACTCGCCGAAGACAGGTAAATACCCCCACCTAACCCACCCCAGTGCCACCCCTATCTTCATAAGTTCGATGCGCCTAAGTTAGATTACCGACCATGACTCACACCATCGAAGAAGGGAAGCGTCTGCCGTGACCATCCGATCTACCGCCCTCAAGGCGGTCGGCGCCGTCGCCGCCGCCGCACTGCTGCTGACCGGCTGCTCCTCCGCCGATTCCGGCGCCTCGGGCGACTCCGACGCGCTCGAGGTGTACGCCACCACCGGCTACCTCGCCGACGCCGTCGCCAACATCGCCCCCGATGCCGAGGTGACCACCATGGTCGGCCCCGGCGGCGACCCGCACACCTACCAGCCGTCCACCAAGGACATCGAGACGATCAACGCCGCCGACGTCGTGTTCTGGAACGGTCTCCACCTGGAGGCCCAGATGACCGACCAGCTGTCCTCCCTCGGCGACCGCCAGCTGGCCGTCGGCGATCAGCTCCCCGAGGACATGCTGCTGGACTGGCCGGAAACCGACGACGAGGGCAACCCGCTGCACGACCCCCACGTCTGGAACAGCCCCGAAGCGTGGACCGAGGTCGTCGGCCTCGTCGCCGACAAGCTCGCCGACGTCGACCCGGACAACGCCGACGAGTACCGAGACAACGCCGAGGACTACAAGGGCCGCATCGAAGAGGCCGCCGCCGAGGCGCGCGAGAAGCTCGCGGACATCCCCGAGCCCCGCATCCTCATCACCGGCCACGACGCCTTCAACTACTTCGGCGACACCTTCGGGCTGGAGGTCCGCGCCACCGACTTCGTGTCCACCGAGGCCAAGCTCAGCGCCGGCGAACTGTCCGAGCTGGCCGACCTCATCGCGGAGAAGAAGGTCCCGGTGATCTTCCAGGACAATCAGGCCAACCCGCAGGCGATCACCAGCCTCAAGGAAGCCGTGCGCTCGCGCGGATGGGACGTCGAGGTCTCCGACCAGGAGCTCTACGCCGATTCCCTCGGCGCCGACGCCGGGGTGGACACCTACCTCGGGGTGTTCTCCCACAACGTCGACGCCGTGGCCGAGGCGCTGGGGAAGGCCTCCCGATGACCGCCCCCGCATGCGAGGCCATCGGACTGTCCGTCGCCTATGATTCGGCGCCGGTCCTGCGCAACGCCGACGTCACCGTGCCCGCCGGCGGGGTGATGGGCATCGTCGGCCCCAACGGCGCCGGCAAGTCCACGCTGCTCAAGGCGATGCTCGGGCTCATCCCGCCGCTGACGGGGCGGTCCCTGTTCTTCGGCGAACCCCTCGCCCGGGTGCGCGACCGCGTCGCCTACGTGCCCCAGTCCGCCGGCGTCGACTGGGATTTCCCGGCCCAGGTGTCGTCGGTGGTGCTCATGGGCACCTACGGCCGCCTGGGATGGTTCCGGCGGCCCGGCGCGGCCGAACGCGAACGCGTCGCCGTCGCCCTCGAGCAGACCGGGATCACGGATTTGGCCGACCGTCAGATCGGCGAGCTGTCGGGCGGCCAGCGCCAGCGGGTGTTCCTCGCCCGCGCGCTCGCCCAGGACGCCGACCTGTTCTTCATGGACGAGCCGTTCCAGGGCGTCGACGCGAAGAGCCGCCGGGCGATCGTCGACGTGCTCCACGGGCTGCGCGAAAACGGCAAGACGGTGGTGATGGTCCACCACGATCTGGCCACGGTCACCGAGTTCTGCGACTGGGTGACGCTGCTCAACCGCAGGGTCGTCGCCTCCGGCCCGGCCGCGGAGACGTTCACGCGCGAGGCGATCGCCGAGACCTACGACTTGACGGAGGGATTCCTCCGATGAGTTTCGCGGTTTTCTTCGCCGACCACACCTACCGGATGGTGTTTTTCGGCACGGCCCTCATCGGCCTGGTCGCCGGTGCGCTGGGGTCGTTCGCGTATCTGCGCAAGCAGTCGCTGGTCAGTGACGTCGTGTCGCATGCGGCGTTGCCGGGCACTCTCGTCGCCTTCCTCGTCGCGACCGCGATCCCGGGGTTGAGCGGCCGGAACATGATCGGGTTGATCATCGGCGCGGTCGTCGCCGGGGCGTTGGCCGCCTGGTACGCCAATACGGTGGCGGAGACGTCGAAGATCCGCATCGACACGGCGATGGCGGTGACGTTGACCGTTTTCTTCGGTGCCGGCATGTTGCTCATGCGCATCATCACCAACCGGCCGTACCCGGACAAGGGCGGCATCCAGGATTACCTTTTCGGCAATGCGTCGGTGATCACCCGCGCGGATCTGCTCACGTCGATCGTGGTCGGTGCGCTGGCCCTGGTGCCGATGCTGCTGTTGTGGAAGGAGTTCCAGGTCCGCACCTTCGATCCGGTGTATTCGTCGGTGCTGGGTTTCAAGGCGGGGATCATCGACGGGATCATGTTCACGTGCATCGTCGTCGCCACCGTCATCGGAGTGAAGGCGGTGGGGCTGGTGCTCATGGTGGCGTTCGTGGTCACGCCTCCGGCTGCCGCGCGGCAGTGGACCCGCAGCTTGCCGACGATGGTCTGTCTCTCGGCGGCCATCGGGGCCGTGGGCAGCGGCGTGGGAGCGTACTTGTCCATTGCCCTGGGGAAGGTGCCGACGGGCCCGTTGATCGTGTTGACGTTGTTCGCCATCTTCCTGGTGTCGATGCTGTTCGCGCCGAGGCGCAGCGTGGTCACGAAGGCCGTGACGCGCGCACGTGGCCGGGCTTCCCTGGCCCGCGAGCTGCGGGCGGAACAGGCCGATCACGCCGATCATCCCGGTCACGAGAGTGACGAGAATGACCCGGCCCGGATCGAGGCAGCGAACGGGATGCGGCGGGAGGTGGCCCGATGAGCTTCGTCACCGGAACGTTGCTGCTCGCGGTGGTCACGGCCCTGGCGTGTGCGTTGCCCGGCGTGTACGTGGTGCTGCGCCGCGATTCCATGCTCGTCGACGCGATCGCGCATTCGGTGTTGCCGGGCATCGTGGTCGGCTACTTCTTCACCCGCAACCTGGATTCTCCGTGGCTGATCCTCGGCGCGGCGACGGCGGGGTTGATCGTGGTGTTGGGCAGCCAATGGCTCACCGACTCCGGCCTCATCACCGGCGATGCCCCTCAGGGTCTGGTGTTCCCGGCGTTGTTCAGCGCGGGCGTGATCATGGTGACGTTGAATTTCGCCAACGTCCACCTGGACACCCACGCGGTGTTGGTCGGCGACCTCAACCTGGCGGCCTTCCGTCATCTGACCGTCGGCGGCACGTCGATCGGCCCGGAGTACCTGTACGTCATGCTCGCGGTGCTGCTGATCGACGTCGCGTTCCTCTGGGCCTTCCACCGTCAGCTGACGGTCACCACGTTCGACGGCCCCTTCGCCGCCAGCATCGGCATCCCGGTCAAGAGCGTCAATGCGGCGTTCATGTTCCTGGTGTCGGTGACCGTCACCGCCGCCTTCAACGCGGCGGGGGCGATCCTGGTCATCGCGCTGGTCGTCGTGCCGGCGGCGACGGCTCATCTGCTGACCAAGACCCTGGCTTCGTTGTTCGCGGTCACCGCGGCGGTCGCGGTCGGCGGCGCCGTCGCCGGGTTCTGGGGCGCCTACGCCCTCGACGCCGCGACGAGCGCCGCCATGTCCGTCTGTTACGGAGCCATCTTCATCGCCGCGCACCTGTTCACGCGGATGCGGGTGCGGCGCTCGCGGCGCTCGCACCGTGCGCAGTCGGCGAGATCGCCGGAGTTGACGGAGTCTCTCAGCCGCGCGGCGTGACCCAGATGGCGTCGGTGGCGGTGCGGCCGAGCGGCAACGCCACGCCTCCCGCGTCACCGGCGCCATCTGCACTGTCTGCACCGTCTGCGCTGCCCGCGTCATCCGCGCCGGGGCCGTTGCCCAGGACGATGACCTCCACCGAATCGGAAAAGGGCGCCCCGGGGCGCAGCTGCAGCTCGGAGCCGACGCCGATGCCGTGTCCGGCGAAGAATTGCAGCAGCTCCGGGTCGTCGTCGGAGATCCGCTCCACGGTCACCCGCCGGCCGGTCTCCACTCCGGTGAGCACGACGACGCCCCGCAGGGTCGGGTCCCCGCCCGCCCGGGGGATCGGGTCGCCGTGGGGGTCGCGTTCGGGATGGCCGAGCTTGTCGTCGATGCGGTCGATCATGAACTCGGAGACGGCGTGCTCGAGGGATTCCGCCTCGTCGTGGACCTGGTCCCAGCGGTAGCCGAGCACCTCCACCAGGAAGGTCTCGAGCAACCGATGCCGGCGCACCATCTCCAGGGCCAACGCGCGTCCCGCGTCGGTGAGGGTCACCGACCCGTAGCGTTCGTAGTCGACGAGGCCGAGGCGGCCGAGTTTGCGCACCGCGTCCGACGCCGTCGGCAGTTTCACTCCGACGCGTTCGGCCAGCGCCGTCGGCGACACCGGTTCGTCGTTCCATTCCTGCAGCGTCCACATGGCCTTCAGGTAATTCTGGAAGCTCGCCGACAGCCCCGACAGGTCGGGAACGTCGGGGGTCGGGGCCGCGCCGCGGTCTGCCCCGGAGACGCCGCCGGCCTCAGCGCTCATCGGACACCACGCCTTCAACCATGCGGTGCAGGGCCTCGCGGACGGTCGCCTCGTCCGCGCCGCCGGCGGTCACCATTTCCGCGCCGCGTTGGATGGCGGAGTCGATGAGCGGTTTGGCGGCGACGGCGACGGGCCCGCCGACGGCGTCGAGCAGTTCGTCCAGCACGGGGTCGAGGGCGCCGTGCACCTCCTGCACCCGCGGGTCCATGAAAGTCTCGGGCAGCTGTTGGGCGGCGACCATCAGGGCGCCGTGGTCCCCTTCGACGAACAGGCGGAAGGTTTCGTCGACGTAGACCGTCAGTCGCGCCACCGGGTCGTCGCCGGCGGCGTCCATCGCGGTGGTGATGCCGTCGGTCCAGGTGGGGATGATGTCCAGCAGCAGTTGGACGACCAGGTCCTTCCGCGACTTCACGTACAGGTAGATGCTCGACCGGGCCAGGCCCATGGCTTCGGCGACTTCGGTGAGGGTGGGCACGTTGCCGCCGGATTCGTTGATCAGCCGTTCGGCCGAGGCGAGAAGCGCCCGATGCTGCGCGGCCCGGTGCTCCACGACGGTGGGGCCGGTGATCTTCGGCATGGCGTCTCCTCTCGGTCCGGGGCCGCCTGGGTCCGTTCCTCACCGTACCCCGCCTTCCGGCGGTTTCCTAAGGCTTGACGACGGCCCGGCCCAATTAGTCGATAAGCCTGATCGTGCCGGCGCCCTTCGCGTCGACGCTCTGCGGGCACAGCTCACGTTCACGACCATGACGTGAAATTCGCCTCGTCGCAAAGCCCTGAAGCGTCGTCGCGCGTACCCTTCGGTGACATGCCGAGCAAGAACGTGACCTTCACCGGATCCACCGGCCACACCCTCGCCGCGACGATCGACCTGCCCGACGGCGAGCCGCGCGCCTGGGCGCTGTTCGCCCACTGCTTCACCTGCAACCGCAAAGTGCCCGGCGCCGCGCGAACCTGCCGTGCGCTGGCCAAACAGGGCATCGCGTGCCTGCGTTTCGACTTCACCGGCCTCGGCGAATCCGGCGGCGACTTCGCCGACACCACCTTCCTGACCAACGTCGACGACCTCGTCGCCGCCTACGAATTCATGGAGGCCGAGTACCGGGCCCCGTCGCTGCTGGTCGGGCATTCCCTCGGCGGCGCCGCCGCGATCCTCGCCGGGCAGCGGATGCCGAAGGTCAAGGCCGTCGCCACCATCGGCGCCCCCTTCGACCCGGCGCATTCGATCTACCACTTCGCCGACGCCATCGGCGACATCGACGCCCACGGCACCCAGATGCTGTCCATCGCCGGCCGCGACATCCCCATCTCCCGCGAGTTCCTGGAAACCCTCGCCGAGATCAACCCGGAAACGTACATCCACAAGCTGCGCACCCCGCTGCTGCTGCTCCACTCCCCGACGGACCAGACCGTCGGCATCGACAGCGCCCAGAAAATCTTCCTCGTCGCCCGCTACCCGAAGTCCCTGATCAGCCTGGACAAGGCCGACCACCTGCTGATCAAGCCCGGCGCACCCCAGCGCGCCGCGGATCTGATCCGGACCTGGGCCGAGCCGTACCTGCCCGAGTCGGCGTAGCTTCCCGACACCGCGTGGGCCGCCCGCGGCCGATTCCCCGGACGCACGGGTCGGGGGCGTGGCAACATTGCGGCATGACCAAGCCCACCGAGGAGCAGCCGCCCCACCCCAAGCGGGTTTTCGACGACGACGCCTACCGCAACGAAGCCTTCCGCTACACCGGGGACGACGGCGAGCGGACGACCCCCGCCTCCGAGACCACCGCCGACGTCACCGAGGCGCAGCAGCGTCGACCGCACCCGGCCCCGTCGGCGGGCGCCCCGCGTTGGTACGCCCCGGCCGGAGTGGTCCAGGGCTTCCGCGCCCCCGTCGCCGAGAAGCCGGACGCGGAGGTGCTGCGCGCCACCGGCATCCCCTACGCCTACGCAAATCGCCACGAGGTTCCGCAGCCGCTGACCGAACTGCCCGACGGCATCGTCGTCGCCGACCGGCCGGGCCCGACCTGCCCGCAACGCCCCTCGCCGGCCGCGAAGAAGATCGCCCCGCACGCCCGGCCGCGCCACCACGACGAGCACTGCCAGCACCTGGCCCTCACCATTCCCGACGGCACCTCCCCCGACGCGAAACTGCCGGTCATGGTCTGGGTCCACGGCGGCGCGAACATCTCCGGCGGCGGCGACCTGCCCCGATTCGACCCCTCGCAGATGGCGGCGGACAACAACGTCATCGTCGCGTCCATCACCTTCCGGCTGGGCGCGTACGGATTCCTCGGCGGCGGCGACGACCGCGCCGAGGGCATCCCGCCCGCGAACCTGGGGCTCATGGACATCCGGTCGGGGCTGGAGTGGATCCGCGCCAACATCTCCGCGTTCGGCGGCGACCCCGACCAGATCACCATATTCGGCCAGTCCGCGGGCGCCGACCTGATCCTGGCGCTGATGGTCGCCGCCGGCGCCGACAAACTGGAGGCCTCTGGGCCGGGGCGGCGGGACGTCGACAAGCCGTACGCGCCCCCGTTCCGCCGGGCGATCCTGCAGTCCCTCCCCTTCGGATTCCTCGGCGGGCGCACCCCCATGTACGACGCGATGGTCGCCGCCGCCGGCCCCATCGACCGGGCCACGAGCCACGACGACATCGCCGCCGCCGAGGTCCGCGCCACCGAGGCCGCCCGGTCCTTCAAGAACGGTCAGGCCATGCCGTGGGGCGTGCGCTACGGTGCGGCGCCGCTGCCGGACGAGTCGCTTTTCGACGCCTGCCTCGACGCCATCGCCGGGGACATCGACATTTTGCTCGGACATACTCCGCGCGAGTCGGCGCTGTTCCTCCACGACGCCCCTGAGGTCGCGCGTCTGAAGAAGGTGCCCGTCGCCGGCGGACCGGTGTTCGAGGGGATCCTGCGGGCGGTGACGAAGAAGACCTACGGCGGGTCGTCGGCGTTCGCGGAAAAGTGGGCCGCCGCCGGTGGCAAAGCCCTGCACTACACGCTGACATGGGGTGCGAAGCGCAGCAAGTACCGGTCCGCGCACACGTGCGACCTGCCGCTGCTGTTCGGCGACGAGTCCGCGTGGCGCGACTCCATCCTCCTGGAGGACCAGATGTGGACCGACGTCCGCCGCGACCGGAAGTCCATGCAGGCGATGTGGACGCAGTTCGCCAAAACCGGCGGCATCGCGCAGGTCCTCCTCGACGCCGCACCGTTCCTGACGGTGGAGAAGGTCGAAGCGACGTAACCGTCGGTGACGGGCCGGTGACGGGCCGGTGACGGGCCGGTGGCGGGCGGCGGCCACCGGGGTGCCGCCCGCCTACCCGGAGGGGGGACCGCTACTCCAGTTCCTCGCCCGCTTCCATCCACCGCATCTCGATCTCCTCGCGCTCCTCGCGCAGCGCCGTGAGCTCCCCGTCGATCTCCGCCAGACGGGCGGTGTCCAGGTTGGCGACGTCCTCCGAGATCTTCGCCATCTCGTCGTTGAGCGCCGACTCCCTCTGATCCAACTTCGCGAGCTGCCGCTCGAGACGGTTCATCTCCTTGCGCAGCTCACGCTCCTCCTGCGAGGACAGTTTCTTCACCGAGTCGCCGGAACCCGCGGCGCCGACTCCCCCGGCGCCGCGACCGGCGGGCGACGACGCGGACGACGAGCCGTCGTCAAGCGCGGAACCCGAACCCTCGCGCACCGGCGCCGCCCCGCCCACGCCCGCCGCGGCCATCGCACGACGGCGGCGAAGATACTCGTCGATGCCACCCGGCAAATTGGTCAGGCCACCATCGCCGAACAACGCCCACGTGGAATCGCAGACCCGCTCGATGAGGTAACGGTCGTGCGAAATGACCACCAACGTGCCCGGCCACCCATCCAACAGGTCTTCCAGCTCCTGCAGGGTGTCGATGTCCAGGTCATTGGTCGGCTCGTCGAGCAGCAGCAGATTCGGCTCCGACATGAGCACGCGCGTCAACTGCAGACGACGGCGCTCGCCACCCGACAGATCACCGATCGGGGTGCGCTGCCGCTTCGGGGAAAAACCCAGGCGCTCCGCCAACTGCGACGCCGACAACTGCTTGTCGCCGACCTCGATGTACGTGGCCACGTCCTCGATGGCGTCGAGCACGCGCATGTCCAACGGCAAATCGTCGAGCTCCTGGCGCAACCACCCCAGACGCACGGTCTTGCCCTCGACGCGCTTGCCGGCATCAAGCGGATGCGCGCCGGCCAGCGTGCGCAACAGCGTCGTCTTTCCCGAACCATTGACGCCCACCAGGCCGATGCGCTCGCCCGGCGCCAACCGCCACGTCAGGTCCCGCACCAGCTCCCGTCCGTCCGGCGCTGACAGCGTGGCGTCCTCCAACTCCACGACGACCTTGCCCTGGCGGCGCCTGGAAAACGCCATCAACTCCACGCTGTCGCGGGGAGCCGGCACGTTGGAAATCAGCGCCTCGGCCGCCTCGATGCGGTAGCGGGGTTTCGACGTGCGGGCCGGCGCACCGCGGCGCAGCCACGCCAACTCCTTGCGCGCCAGGTTCCGACGGCGCGCCTCGGCGGCATCGGCCTGGCGGGCACGCTCGGCGCGGGCGAAGGTCCAGTCGTTGTAGCCGCCGTCGTAGAAATCCACCTGCCCGTCGTGGACCTCCCACGTCTTCGTGGCCACGGTGTCCAGGAACCAACGGTCGTGGGTGACCACCACCAGCGCCGACCGGCGCGCCATGACGTGGTCGGCCAGCCACTGCACGCCCTCGACGTCGAGGTGGTTGGTCGGCTCGTCGAGGATGAGCAGGTCCAGGTCCCGTACCAGCGCCGCGCCGAGGTTCACGCGGCGGCGTTCACCGCCGGACAGTTCCCCGACCTTCGTGTCCAACCCCAGCTCGTGGAGGCCGAGCCCGTCGAGGACACCCCGGATCTTCGCGTCGCCCGCCCACTCGTGCTCGGCGACGCCCAGCGGGGCGATGACGCTGTCGAAGATCGTCGCCTCCGGATCCAACTCCGCGCCCTGCGTGACGTGTGCCATGGCGAGGTCGTTGTTGCGCGACACGCGGCCGGAATCCGCGGGCTCGTCGCCGGAGAGGATCTTCAGCAGGGTCGACTTGCCGCCGCCGTTGAGTCCGACGACGCCGATCCGGTCCCCGGTTTGGACGCCGAGGCTGACGCCGTCGAGCAGGGTCTTCAGCCCAAAGGTCTTGCTGACGTTCTCCAGGTTGATCAGGTTCGCCATCTCGGCTTCTCGGACTCCTCGTTCAATGCGGTCGGTTCAATGCGGTCGATGCTGCTTGTGGTGCTGGTGCCGGTTGCGTCGGTGGCGCCGGTTTCGTTTGCGGCGCAGGCTTCGACGGCGCCGCCGGATTCACGTCAGCCGCGCACCCGGCGCGGGGCCGGAGGCGGTGAGCGTGGCGGCGCAGGTGCCCGACGTGGCCAAATGCGCCGCGACGTCGAGGGCGTGTTCGCGGTCGCGGCACAAAAACGCCGTCGTCGGCCCGGAACCGGAGACGATGCCCGCCAGCGCACCGCCGTCGAGGCCGGCGCGCAGGGTGGTGCGCAGCTCCGGTTTGAGCGAAATCGCCGCGGGCTGCAGGTCGTTGGCCAGGTGCGCCGCGAGTTCGTCGGGCGATCCGGAGGCCAGGGCCTTCATCAGCTCATCGGGGGCCGCGGCGCGGGGGACGTCGCGTTCCTCGCGCAGCCGGTCGATGGTCCGGAACACGTCCGGGGTGGACAGCCCGCCCTTGGCCAGCGCCAACGCCCAGTGGTACTCGCCGCGCACGAGAATCGGCGCCAGATTTTCGCCGCGCCCCGTGCCCAGGGCCGTGCCGCCGAGCAGGCAGAACGGCACGTCGGACCCGAGGTCGGCGGCCAACTCCACCAGTTCGTCGTCGGTCAGCGGCAGTTCGAAGAATTCGCGGGCCGCCACCAGAGCCGCAGCCGCGTCCGCCGAGCCGCCCGCCATGCCGCCGGCGACGGGGATCGCCTTGTCGATGTGGATCGCCGCCACCCGCGGCACCCGGGATTCGGCCTTCTCCACGGCGGCGATGACCGCCCGCCACGCCAGATTCGAATCGTCGACGGGCACGTGCGCGGCCGAATCACCGGACACCGTCAGCTCAGCGACGTGCCCCGACGCATCGCCGTCGGGCACCTCGGTGAGAGTGACCGTCGTCGGCAGCGACAGGGATTGGAACACCGTGACCAGTTCGTGGAATCCGTCGTCGCGCACGTCGCCGCAGCCGAGGTGCAGGTTGACCTTGGCGTGGGCGGTCGCGGACACCTCCACGAGGCGACGGTCGCCGGGTTCGGTCCCGGGCCGTGCGGGCGGGGTGGACGACGAATTCTGGGAGCTGGGCGGGTTCACGTCGTCCGAGTCTACCCGGGCGCTACACCTCGCCCTCCCAGTCGAAACCGCCGCCGCACAGTTCCTCCGGGCACCCGTTCCACGTCTTGGCGAAGTGCGCGATGATCGCCTCCCCCGTGGTCATCGGGTACTTCGGCTCCACCCGGCCATGCACCGCCTTCGCAGACCGTTCCACCGCGTCATGGAAGAACCGGCAGACTTCGACGTACCGCCACATGTCCATGATCACGCGGCACACCTCCGGGTGCGTGATGACATCGCGATCACGGGCACCCCGGCCGAGCGCCCGGTCGATCATGCGACGCACCAGGGGGCGGTCGACTTCGTGGTCTTCGCCGCAATCGCACCACCCGGAACTGCGGTTCGGCATCTCCCACACGTCGGGAATCTCCACGGGCGGCACGGGTTCGGCGGGCTCGGCGGGAGCAACGGGCACGGCGGGTGCAGCAGGTGCAACGGGTTCGGTGATGGGCGAGGTCACGGCGGGTCTCCTTCGATTCGGCGGCCCCTTCGGCGGCGTATTCCGTCACCCTAGAAGACGCCCCGGATCGCCCGGCCGGATGAACCCCACATCGTTCGAACATCCGGGCGTCTCCCACCGGATGCGACCGCGGTGCATGCCTCCCCGGCCGTCTTTGGCATACGGTCGTGGCAATGGGACAGCAACGTCGCAAAGCAGATGAACCGGTGACCATCCTCGCCATCGCCGACGAGGAACGCCCCGCCCTGACCATCCCCGGAGGCGTCGACTTCGGCCCCGGCAACCGACCCGACCTGCTGCTGTCCGCCGGCGACCTCGACTTCCGGTACGTCACCGCCGTCGCCGACGCCGTCGACGTGCCCTGCGTCATGGTGCCCGGCAACCACGACCCGTCGCTGGAGGGCTTCACCCTCACCCCCGTCGGTTGGGTGCGCGCGGGCCGCCACGACCGGTGGCCCGGACCCGCCGGGGCGTGGGCCGCCGACCGCGACATCGTCGACGTCGCCGGACTGCGCATCGCCGGGCTCGGCGGGTGCGCGCGCTACTCCTCCGGCCCGAACCAGTGGACCGACGCGCAGGCCAGACGGAGGGCGCGCCGCGTGCTGCGCAAGGCCCGCCGCGGTCGCCGCAACGGAAGCGTCGACATCCTGCTCACCCACGCCCCCGGCACTCCGGGCGCGGCCGCGGCCCACGTCGACGGCACGGACCCCGCGCACCGGGCGCTGCCCGCCGTCGACATGCTCGTCGACGCCCTGCGCCCGGCGCTGCACCTGCACGGCCACATCCATTTGCATGGCGCCGACAGGCGGGTATTCTCGCTGCCTTCGGACGACGGGACGCACGCGGCCGCCGACACCACCACCGCCGGTACCGATGCCTCGGGCACCGCACCCCACCCCGCACCCGAGCCCCCGCCCGGCGCGCGCCCCCGGACGCTCGTCGTCAACACCGTCGGTTGGACGCTCACCCGCGTCCACCCGCCGCGCACCACCCCACGCGCGGAATTGATCCTGAAAGGACGCTGACCATGGCCGACACCGGTTTCCCCGACGCCGACGCCCAGGCCGACTTTGCCCGCGCCCGCCGCCGCGCGCGCCTGAGCAGGGCCGTGTCCCGCCTGCGCCGCCAGCCCGACGACGTCACCCAGGTGCTGCCGTACGACGAGGTCGTCGCCGCCCTCGGCGAAACCGGGCGGCGCGAGCTGGGCCTCATGGACGTGCCCGTCGACGCCATCGTCGGTTCCGTCGACCGCACCGGCCAGTTCGATCGCGCCTTCCGCCCCATCACCGCCACCACCCGCGATCGGTGGGCCCGCATCAACGCCGCCCAACGCCGCGGCGAAACCGTCCCGCCGGTGCGGTTGCGCAAGGTCGGCGGCATGTACTTCGTCGTCGACGGCCACCACCGCGTGTCCATCGCCCGCAACCGCGGGAATCCGACCATCGACGCCTACGTGACCGAGACCCTCACCAGCGTCGACGCCGACGGCATCCACTCCAACCGCGACCTGGTGCTCAAGGACCATCGCCGCATCTTCCTGGCCCGCGTGCCGCTGTCGGACGATCGCGCCGCGACGATCATGCTGCCCAATCCGTGGAAGTACGCCGAGCTCGCCGAAAACGTCGAGGCCTGGGGGTTCCGCGCCATGCAGGCCGAGGGCGCCTTCCTCGACCGCCGGGAGGTCGCGGACCGGTGGTTCACCACCGAGTACGAGCCGGTCGTCGCCGCCGCCCGCGCCATCGGCCTGGCCCCCAACCACACCGACGCCGAGCTCTACCTCTGGATCGCCGCCGAGCGGTACCGCCTCATCCGCCGCCACGAGTGGACCGACGAGGTTTTCGAGCGGGTACGCGAAACCGGCCGCCAGCCCGACTGATTCGGGCCGACGGCCGGCAGCCCCGGTCATTGCTTGACGACGACCCGCCTCCCGACCGCAGCGGCCGGGAGGCGGGCTACGCCGGGGGCTGATGCCGGGGGCTACAGTCCCAGGTTCTCGCCGGTCTCGGCGTCGAAGATGGAGACCTTGGCGGGGTCGAACCACAGCGTCACCTTCTCGCCGCGGCGCACCGGCGACTCCGCCGACAGACGCGCGACCATGGTGCCGGTGGACTTGTCGTCCAGACCCGCATCCGCGGCCGCCGCCGACGACGCCACGCCACCGGCGCCGTTCTCCCCCGTCTCCGGGGCCGTGAAGTGCACGAACTTGTCGGAGCCCATCGACTCGAGGACCTCGACGTCGACGTCGGTGACCACGCCATCGGCGCGTTGCCCCTCATCGACGAGAGTCGCGTCCTCGAACGCCTCCGGACGCAGCCCCACGATCACGTTGCGATCCGCCACATCGCCGATCGCCGACGCCAGCTCGTCGGAAAGCGGAATGTCGCCGATTCCGGTGGACACCACTCCCCGATTCAACCGCCCCGGCGTGAAGTTCATCGACGGCGAACCGATGAAGCCCGCGATGAACAGGTTCTTCGGGTGGTCGTAGAGCTCCTGCGGCTCGCCGACCTGCTGAATGACGCCGCCCTTCATGACCACCACACGGTCGCCCAAGGTCATCGCCTCGGTCTGGTCGTGCGTGACGTACACCGTGGTGACGCCCAACTGAGCCTGCAGACGCGAAATCTCCGCGCGCATCTGCACGCGCAACTTCGCGTCGAGGTTCGACAGCGGCTCATCCATGAGGAACACCTTCGGACGGCGCACGATGGCGCGGCCCATCGCCACGCGCTGACGCTGGCCACCCGACAGGTTCGACGGCTTGCGGTCCAGGTACGGATCCAGGTCGAGGATGCGCGACGCCTCCGCGACCTTCTCGTCGATCTCCTTCTTCGGCAGCTTCGCCAGCTTCAGCGGAAACTCGATGTTCTCCCGCACCGTCATGTGCGGGTACAGGGCGTAGGACTGGAACACCATCGCGATGTCGCGGTCCTTCGGGGCGACGTCGTTGACGCGCTCGCCGCCGATGAGCAGATCACCGTCGGTGATGTCCTCCAAACCGGCGATCATGTTCAGCGTCGTCGACTTACCGCAACCCGACGGGCCGACGAGGATGATGAACTCCCCGTCCTCGATGTGCAGGTTCGCGTCGTCGACGCCGACCGCGCCGTCCGGGAACTTCTTGGAAACGTGCTTGAGTTCGATTTCGGCCATGACTTGCTATCCCTTCACTGCGCCGGAGGTCAGGCCGGCCACGATGCGGCGTTGGAAAATGACGACGAAGATGATGATCGGGATGGTGATGACGATCGCCGCCGCGGCGATCGAACCCGTCGGCTCCTCGAACTGGGACGAACCCGTGAAATTGGCCATCGCGGCCGGGGCGGTGCGGGAGGCCTCCGTGGAGGTCAGCGACACCGCCAGCAGGAAGTCGTTCCACGCGAAGATGAACACCAGGATCGCCGCGGTGACGATGCCCGGAATGGCCAGCGGAGCCACCACCATGCGGAACGCCTGGAACGGCGTCGCACCGTCCATCTGCGCGGCCTTCTCCAGCTCCCACGGGATCTCCTTGAAGAAGGACGACAGGATGAAGATGGCCATCGGCAGCGCGAACGTGATGTACGGCAGGATCAGACCGGGCCACGTGTCGAACAGGCCGACCTTGCGCTCGATGTCGAACAGCGGGCTGACCAGCGACACCTGCGGGAACATCGCGATGAGCAGCGACACGCCCAGGATCAGGGACTTGCCGGGAAACGTCAGACGGGCGATGGCGTACGCCGCCATCGTGCCGACGATGACGGCGATGAGCGTGGTGATGATGCCGATGCCGATCGAGTTGATCAGCGCCCGGGTGAACTCGGAGGTCTGGAAGATCCCCTTGTAGTTGTCCAGCGTCCACTCACGCGGGATGAAATGCCCGTCGTGCAGGGTCGCCGTGGTCTTGAACGACAATGACGCGATCCAGGCCACGGGCACCAGCGCGTACAGGACGACGAGAACCAACGCGATGGTCCACAGCGCCTTTTCTTTACCGGTTCCTTGTTTCATGGCCGATCACTCCTTCCCGTTGCCCGGGGTCGATGCGCCGAGCCCCTTGACGAAGATGATTGCGATGACGGCCACGCAGAGGAAGATCAGCACCGAGATGGCGGAGCCGATGCCCAGGTTGAACGCCTTGAACAGGTTGTTGTAGCCGAGGATCGACACCGAACCGGTGCCGTTGTTGCCCTTGGTCAGGATGTAAATGTTGTCGAACACGCGGAACGCGTCGAGCGTGCGGAACAACAGCGCCACGATGATCGACGGCTTCATCAGCGGCAACGTGATCTTGAACAGGCGGTGCCAGAATCCCGCGCCGTCCAGCTCCGCAGCCTTGAGCACGTCGTCGGGCACCAGCGCCAGACCCGCCAGCAGCAGCAGCGCCATGAACGGCGTCGTCTTCCACACCTCGGCCAGGATGATGATGAAAATCGACGGCCACTGTTCGGTCAGGGGCGCCGACCCGTCGGGAAGCAGATTGGCCAGGTAACCGGTACCCGGCGTCCAGGCGTAGTTCCACGAGAAGGCGGCGGCGACGGTCACGATGCCGTAGGGCACCAGGACCACCGTGCGGACGATGCCGCGGCCGAACATCGCCCGGTGCATGACCATCGCGATGGCCAGGCCGAGGATGAACTCCATGATCACCGAGGTCACCGTGATGAACACGGTCACCCACAGCGACTCCCACCAGTAGCCCGACGACAGCACCGCGGCGTAGTTGTCGAAACCGACGAACTCGCGGTCGTCCGGGAAACGCAGGTCGTAGCGCTGCATGGACAGCCACACCGCGTAGATGATCGGATACGCCGTCACGGCGAGCATGAGGATCACCGCGGGCGCGACGAGGATCATGCCCAGGCGGCGTTCGGCCTTGCGGCCGTCGGAGTACTTCTGCTTCGCCTTCGCGTCCGTCTTCGCGGTCGTGTCCGGCTTCGTCGTCGCGCCCGCAGAACCGGTCGCCTCAGCGGAGTCGACGGATGCGGGCGTCGTGCTGTTTGACGCGGTCATCACGGCACCAACCCTTCGGATTTGATGGCCCGGTCGATCTCATCCGCCAATTCGGGGACGAGGGTCTCGGGGTCGATGTCGCCGGGCGGGCTCAGGCGCGACGCCAGGAGAATCGACACGGACTGATACGCCGGCGACGCCGGGCGGACGGCGACCGACACGGTGCGTTCGTCGGGAAGCAGGCTGCGTTCCTCGGGGCCCAGGTCCTCCGGGTCGAGGGTGTTGAGCGATTCGAAGATCTCCCGGTAGAAGGGGTATTCCTCGATGAATTCGTCGGTGGCCTCGGTGTAGAGCCTGGTCAACGTCGGCGGTAGGCCGCCGGTGAGGGCGTTGTGCAGTTGGTTTTCCTCGTTGCGCAGGCATTCGATGGCCTCGAACGCGAGGTCCTGGTTCTTGGAGGTCGACGGCACGGCGATGTTGAGACCGCCGATGGTGGCCTTGGACGGCTCGCCGGCGACCATGCCGGGGTAGACCGTCCAGCCGAGGTCATCGAAGGCCTCCTGGGCGGCGGCGTCGCCGCTCTCGGCCTTCTCCTTCAGCCCCGCGTACACGAACGGGTAGTTGACCTGCATGAAAGCGTCACCGCGGTCGAAGGCCAGGCGGCCCATGTTTTCGTCGAGCTGCGAGGTCGACGGGTCGGCGCCCTTGGCGGTGGCCACGGCCTTCATGGCCGTCAGCGCCTGCTTGGCGGCGTCGCCTTCGTCGATGGTGGTCTCGCGGCCGGTGTCGTCGACGATGGTTCCGCCGGCGGCTTCGAGCATGGAGTTGAACCACACCACGATGCCCTCGTACTGGGCGGCCTGCACGCCGACGTAGGACGGCTTGCCTTCGTCGGCGAGCTGTTCGCCGAGTGCGGCGATTTCCTCCCACGTCGCCGGGGGCTGCGCTTCACCGTCGGGGCCCTGCGGCATGAGGGACTTTCGGTACCACATGAGCTGGGTGTTCGTGTTCAGCGGCGCACCGTACACCTTGTCGTTCCACGTGGCCGTTTCCATCGGGCCGGACAGGGTTCCGTCTTCGACTCGCCGTGCGACGTCTTCGGGGAACTCGACCGCCCATCCGGCTTCGGCGAACTCGGCGGTCCAAGTGACGTCGAGGCCCATGATGTCGAACGAGTCGTCGCCGCCGACGATGCGCCGGGCCAGCTGAAGGCGCTGGTCGTCGGTCTGCTTGGCCGAGACGTCGTATTCGATGACGTATTTTCCGTCCGCCTGCTCGGAGCACTTCTGGGCGGCCGCGCTGTACTGGTCGACGCCGTCGGCCGGCCCCATGAACCGCAGGACGGTGGGGCCCGCCTCGTCCGTTCCGCACGCCGCGAGAACCGGCGATCCGATGGTCAGCGCGGCGAGCAGCGCGGCGGTCTTCTTCTTCAGCGCGGATCGCGGGCGGAGCCGGACGCCCCGCCCTTCCCGATCCCCGACCGGGGATCTTCGTTGCTCGGGCGTCATCGTTGCATCAGCTCCTCTGCACGGGATGTGATTAGCCACCTCTCAGTGTACGACGATCACTGTTTTGGGTGGAAGGTTCTCTTTCGGGAGGGAGATTTTCGCCGAGCCGATATCGCCGTCACCTCCTCGCGGACTTAGACTTTCCTCATGATCGACGACCGCCACCACGACCGACCGGCCATGAGCCGCCGCGAATCCGCGGGCCGGGCCCGGCTGTCGGAATGGCCGGAGGCGGACGGCTGGGTCTGCAACGTCCTGCTGTGGCGGGGCGATCGTCTGCTGGTGCTGCGCCGCGCCCCCGGCGGGTACTTGGGCGGCCAGTGGGATCTGCCGGGAGGAAAGAGCGAGCCGGGCGAGGAGCCGTCGGCCGCCGCACTGCGGGAGCTGATGGAGGAGACCGGGTTGACCGGCACCATCGGCCCGGAGGTGGCGCATTGGTCGAACCCGGACACGAAGGGCGGCGATTTCCGGTTTCACATCGTCACTTTCGAGGCCTTCGAGCATGACGACGCCGACGGGGGCACGGGAGCCGACGGAGCCGCGGAAAGCACCGGAGTCGACGGGACAGCCAAGCCCGACGGCCATGCACTCCCCGAGGTCGTGCTGAACCGGGAGCATTCCGATTACATGTGGGCCACCCGGGAGCAGTTGGCGGAGCTGCCGTTGGCCTGGCACGTCGACCGGGTGTTGGGGCTGCGTCAACCGCCCACCGACGAGTAGACGCACCACCGACGAGCAGACACCACCGACGAACGGGCACGCCACCGACCAGCAAGTAAGCGCAACCACCCCCTCCATTGACAGCCAAAGACAATGACTTTAGGCTAGCCTCACCTTGACCACGATGGAGGTTTCATGGACCCCGCATTCTCGCACGGTGAGGGCCTCGGACGCCGGATGCTCGGCGGCGCCGGGGCCCTGTCGCTGACCCCCTACCGGGTCGACGTCGCCGCGACGATTCCGGTCGTGTCGCACCGACTCAGCGACGGCGGCCGGTTGATCGTCGTCTGCCCCGCCGCGGATGCGCAGTACTACGGGGATGCGGAAGTTCGGGTCGACGGCGTGAAGAAGGCCCCGGAGTTGGCGGCCGACATCACCGTCGCGGGTCTTCATGCGCTCGGGCGGGTCGAATGGCTGCCCATCCGCGACGATTCGGTCGACGCCGACGCCTCTTTGGCCGGTCTCGGCTTCCACCCGAGTTCCCCGGGCTCGTATGTCCTGGGCGTGGTGGAGCTGGACAGGGCCTACCTGCATGGCCCGTGCGGCGTGGTCAAGCTTCCAGTGGACGAACTTTGCCCCCATCCCGGAGATCTCGAGCTCACGTCGCGCGAATTCGACGCCCGCGACGAAGTCGGCCGGCTGTCGCAGGAGCAGCTTCGTCAGCTGCTGTCCGACGCCTTGGTGGGCTTCGTCGACGGCTTCCGCTGCTCGGAGTTCGAGTTGGACCCCTCCGCTGCGCTGCACGCCGGCGAGGCCCTGGGCGACGAGGTCTGGGTGTCGGACATCGACGTGGCCGGTTTGATGCTGTCGACCATCTACGACACTCGGCTGACCAGCGTTTTCATTGACTTTCCCGAAGAGATCCGGGAATTTTCGGACTTGGTCGGGGCCGTTTCGGCCCTGGCCGCCACGACCTCGGCCCGGCACGCATCGCCGCGTATCTGACACCGGGTCGAGGGGCGCGCGGGGTTCTTCGCCGAACCCCGCGCGTTTCCCATTTCCCAGTTCCCGCCCCCAATCCCCCATTTTCCCCGCCAACCCCGGTTTCCCCATCCCCGCTGGCCCCGCGGCACGACGAAGGCCACCGGGCCCCGCCGGAAGAAGCGGGTCCGATGGCCGTCGAAAATCGTGGTCAGCGTGCTTCGTAGCTGGCACACAGCGCCGTGTCACCGGTGACGCTGATGTCGTCCAGTCCGCACATGAGATCTTGGTTGTGCGCACAGTCGAGGCGCTTGCACGCCCCCACTTGACCTTCGGCATTCGCCAGGCCGGCGCGAAGGTCGACCGTGGCGAAGGTGGTGCAGGCGGCGTCGCCGTCGCCGCCGACGTTCACCGCGAAGGCCGTGCAGCCGCCGTTGTTGAAGGAGCAGGCGGTGGTGGTGCAGGAAGAAATCTTGGTGATGGTGGACATGGTACGGGTCTCCTCGAGATCGTAAAGCGATGATCGATGGTTCCGCGTATCTGACACTTCCAAGAATAGCCCCCTGACCAGGAAAAACAAGCAAGGGCAGCCTTCACTGTCAACGTTCAGGTGCCTTATCCTTGCCTCCGGATGAGCCCCGCCCCGACTCCCCGTCGACCACGGTCCCCGAGCTGTGATCCGCCGAGCTACAGCCCCGCGAGCCTGACGAAGTCGGCGACGCCGAGCTTTTCGCCCCGCAGCTTCGGGGCGATGCCGGCGGCGACGAGGGCCTCTTCGGCGGCGGCGCCGGAGCCGTACACGCCGGACAGTGCCGCGCGGAGGGTCTTGCGGCGCTGGGCGAACGCGGCGTCGATGAGCGGCCACACCTTCCGTCGCGCTTCGTCGGTGACGGGCCACGGGGCCTCGCCGGCGGGCGATTCCTCGCCGTTCGGCCCGGGCACGCCGAAGACGTCGATGCGCACCAGTCCGGAATCGACCTTCGGCACCGGCCAGAACACGTTCGGGCCGATGACGCCGGCGCGCCGCACGGTGCCGTGGAAGGCGGCCTTGACGCTGGGCACGCCGTAGATCTTCGACCCCGGCTCGGCGGCCAGGCGCTCGGCGACCTCGAGCTGCACCATCACCAGCACCCGCCGGATCGTCGGGAATTCGCGCAGCATGTGCAGCAGCACGGGCACCGACACGTTGTACGGCAGGTTCGCCACCAGGGCGGTCGGCTCCGGGAACTCCGTGTCGTTTGCGGTGCCCGCAGTGCCCGCACCGTCGTGCTTTCCGACGATGTCATCTCGCGTCACCGTCAACGCGTCCTTCACGACGAGGTTGAGGTGACGTCCCGGCGCGAATTCCCCGACGGTCGTCGGCAAGCGTTCGGCCAATCGCGGATCGATCTCGACGGCGGCCGCGCGGCCGCAGTGTTCGAGCAGACCCAGCGTCAGCGATCCGAGGCCCGGGCCTACCTCGACCGGGTAGTCATCCGGCGACAGGTCGGCCGCGGCGATGATCCGACGCACCGTGTTGGGATCGTGGACGAAATTCTGGCCGAGCTTCTTCGTGGGCTGCAGGCCCAGCTCGTCGGCGAGCCGACGGATCTCGACGGGCCCGAGGAGACGGACCTCGGCCACTTAGAGCAGTCCCAACTGCGCGGAGCACGCCGGCCAGGCGCCCCAACCCTGGGAAGCCTGGACCTTCTCGGCCACGGCGATCTGCTGCTCGCGGGTCGCCTGACCCGCGGTCGGGGCGTACTGGCCGCCGCCGTGGGCGGTCCAGGTCTGCGGGTGGAACTGCAGGCCACCGGAGAAGCCGTTGCCGGTGTCGATGCTCCAGTCGCCGCCGGACTCGCACTGCGCCAGCGCGTCCCACACGGAACCGTGGGCCACGGCCGGGGCGGCGCCCGGGCGGGGCTTGGTGCCCTGGCGGACGACGGTGACGGACGGGGCGGTCCGCTCGTGCTCCGAGAGAACCTCGCGGGACAGCTCCTCGCCGTCGCGGGACAGAACCTTGACCTTGAGCAGCTTCACGCCCGGGGCGCCCTCGGTCTCGACGACGCGCTCGTCGTCGTACATCTCCGGATCCTCGATGATCTCCTCCGGGGAGGGGATCTCGACGTCCTCGGTGAGGACCTGGTCGATGAAGCGGGACACGTCGATGCGCAGGCCCTCGGTGACCGGGGTCTCCGGAGCCGGGGTGACGGTCTCACCCTCGCCCAGGACGATGCCGCGCTGCTCGAGCACGTCGGCGACGGTGGCGGCGGCCATCTGCAGGCGACCCTCGCGGCCGGAGTCGTTGAGGACGATGTCCTTGGCGGAGACGATGTCCAGCTCGATGCCCTCGGCCGGAATGCGCTGCGACGACGGCGTCTTCACCGAGTCGGCGGCCTTGACGTTCGGCAGGGACGCGATGAGCTCCTCGACCGTGACGGCGGTGGTGGTGGTCTCGGTGGTGCGGCCGTCGATGGTCAGTGACACCGGCTTCGCGGAGCGGTAGACCAGCGTTCCGCCGTCCGAGATCTCGCCCTGGCGCACGACCCGGTCGCCGTCGCCGAGCTCGACGCCGGCCTTGTTCAGGATGCGGGCGTCGTCGCCGAAGATCGTGGAGATCTGCTGGATCTCGCCGTCGACGTCGACGGTGACGCTCTTCTGCGCCGCCGCAGCCGTGCCGCCGCCGGCGACCAGCGCGACCAACAGGCCACCGGTGGCGACGCGCCTGGTTGTGGTGGCCTTGTTGTTCAGCTGGTTGACGCGGCTCTTGGAGTGCTTGCTCACGGTACTGCGGTTCCTCTCGATGATCCCCGGGGGCGGTCGGGCGGGCATGGGCATGGCCCGGCGTTCCGGTGACGGTTCGCGCGGGCCTGGTGCGGGCGAAAAATGCACCCCGATGGAAGTACTTGGGTCACGTTACGGTAAAGAACCTTCGAAAGTCCACTAAATGCCCAGGTTGATCCGCGAATCGAACGTAATTCGCGCCACAGCTGCCGCAATCGTCCCGTTATACGACCATGCGACGAAACCGCTGGGACGACTGGGGCGGATGTGACGAAGGCTCCGGCGGCGCCGCCACGCCGCGCTCACCTACGGGGCGGACACCTCGATGCCGTAGATCCGCTCGGCGTTGGCTGTCAGCTGCGCCGCCATCTCCTCGGCCGGCACTCCGCGGGCCTCCGCCATGCAGCGGGCCTGCCAGCCGACGAACGCGGGCTCGTTGCGGGCCCCCCGGTACGGCTCGGCGGTCATGTACGGCGCGTCGGTCTCCACCAGCAGCTGCTCCGCGGGCGCCTCGGCCACGGCCAGCCGCAGATCCGAGTTGCGCTTGAACGTGACGTTGCCCGTGAACGACAGCACGTACCCGCGTTCCAGAGCCTCACGCGCCACCTCGATGGGCGAGCTGAAGCAGTGCAGGATCACCGGCCCGTCGAACCCGTCGAGCTCCCGCATGAGGTTGTCGTCGGCCTCGCGGTTGTGGATCATCAGCGGCTTGTCCACCGACTGCGCCAGCTCCATGTGCCAGTGCAGCGCCTCGATCTGGACGTCCAGCGGCGCGCAGTCGTCCATCTTGCCGATCCAGTATTCGTCCAGGCCGGTTTCCCCGATGGCGACGACCCGCTCTTCCGCAGCCAATTCGGTGAGCCTCGTGCGGGCGGCGTCGTCAAGCTCGGCCGCCCGGGTCGGATGAATCGCCGCAGCCGCCCACACCCGCGGATGCGACCGTGCCGCGGCGACGGCCAACTCCGTCTCCGGCAACCCGTCGCCGATGGTGCACACGCCCGCCACGCCGGCGGCGACGGCGCGGTCCATCAACTCGGCGATCGCCGCCTCATCACGGGCACCGCACGACGCCAGGTGCGTGTGCGCGTCGAACAGCGGCGCGACGTACGGGGCCGGGCTTGCGACGGGGCGCTTCTTCTTTCCCATGGTCGCCCAGTGTAGGCCCGCCGATATCATTGGCCACATGACGGCCGGCCACGGACAGTTCCCAGCAGACGACGCCAACTACCGCATCAGCGACGCCGAACGCGAAGCGGCGATGGCGAGTCTGGGCCACGCGTTTTCCGAGGGCCGCCTGACCATCGACGAGTACGACGACCGCGTCCAGCGCGTCGCATGCGCCGACACCGGCGCCGACCTGGTGCCGCTTTTCGACGACCTGCCGCCTTCCCGCAGGGGCGGCGTGCCCGGACAGGCGCCCGCCAAGCTCTACGCCGGGGAAGAAATCGACGCCGCGTATCAGAGCGGCAAGAAAACCCGGCTCGGACTGCTGGGACTGACGACGGTCGGCACCACCGCCGGGGCCATCGTCTGGTCCTCCATGATCGCCTCTCCCCTGCCGACCGTGCTGTTGCTGCTGATTCCGACGGTGTGGCTGCTGTTGTACGTAATGAAGATCGGCCCCGACTCCTGGCACGTCCCCAGCCCCCGGGCCGTCGAACGGCAGCGCCTGCGCGAGCTGCGGTCCGCCGAGAAACTGCGCGCCGCCGAACACAGGGCCGCGGAACAGGAACGCGCCGCCAAGCAGAAGATCCTGGAGGAGGAGCGCCTCGCAGAACTGCGCCTGGAGCGCAAGGCCCGTACCGAGCAACTGACCAGCCGCGCCATCGGCTTCATGAGCCGCGCCCTGGACGGCGGAACCGGCGGCGGCCGGGATCGCGACGGCGGAACCGGCGACGACCGCACCGGCGGCACCAGCGGAGCAACCGACGGAGCAACCGACGGGAAAACCGAGGGCAGCCCCGACAACCCCTACCGCCGGGGTTGACCGGTTACTGCTCCGGGTCGACCGGCGCCCACTCCGGGCCGGTTTCGGCCAGCTCCGGGTCGAGCTTGGCGAACAGCGGCTTCGGCTTCGACAGCGGCGTGCCCGGCACCATCTCCACGCGGCCCCAGGTGGCCAGCTGGTCGGAGTAATCGCCCATGATCACCGGGTACGTGCGACCGGCCGCGGGCAGGTCGACGCCCACCGGCTCGACCGGCATGTCGTCTTCGACCTCGCGGATCTCCGGCATCGCCGCCCACACGCCGTCGCGGCCGAGGGTCTCGTGGACCTTCTGCGCCGACGCCGGCAGGAACGGGGTCAGCAGCGTGTTGCAGTCCGACACCACCTGCAGGGCCGTCCACAGCACGGTGGCCAGACGCTCGCGCTGCGACTCGTCCTTCGCCAACTTCCACGGCTCCTGCGCGGCGATGTAGGCGTTCGCTTCGCCGACGACGTGCATCGCGGCCGTCACGGCGGTGCGGAAGCGGGATGCGCCCAGCGCCCTTCCGGCCTCGTCGAAGGTGCGCTCGGCCAAATCAAGCAGCGCGACGTCGTCGTCGAGCAGCGTGCCCGGCTGCGGGACCTCGCCGAAGTTCTTGTGGGCCATCGACACCGTGCGGTTGACCAGGTTGCCCCAGCCGTTGGCCAGCTCGTTGTTCACGCGGCGGACGAACTCGTCCCACGTGAAATCCGTGTCCTGGTTCTCCGGGCCCGCGACGGCGATGAAGTAGCGCAGCGGATCCGGGCCGAACTCGGCGAGGAAGTCCTTGACGTAGATGACCACGCCCTTCGACGACGAGAACTTGGAGCCCGACATGGTCAAGTACTCCGAGGACACGACCTCCGTGGGCAGCGCCAGCTCGCCGAGCTCCCCGGCCTCGCCGCCTCGCGACCCGGCTCCCGCGTAGCCGAGCAGCTCCGCCGGCCAGATCTGCGAATGGAAGGTGATGTTGTCCTTTCCCATGAAGTAGAAGGACTCGGCGCCCTTGCCGTCCTCGCCGCCGCCGACGTTCCAGAACTCGCGCCACGCCTCCGGCCGGCCGACGCGGTACGCCCACTCGATGGACGCCGACAGGTAGCCGACGACCGCGTCGAACCAGACGTAGAGCTTCTTCGCCTTGTCGTCCGACCAGCCGTCCAGCGGGATCGGCACGCCCCAGTCGATGTCGCGGCTCATGGCGCGCGGACGGATGTCCTCCAGCAGGTTCAGCGAGAACTTCAGCACGTTGGGGCGCCAATCCTCGCGGCCCTTCAGCCACTCCGACAGGGCGTCGGCAAGCGCGGGCAGATCCAGGAGGAAATGCTCCGTCTCGACGAACTTCGGCGTCTCGCCGTTGATCTTGCTCACCGGGTCGATGAGGTCGGCCGGGTCGAGCTGGTTGCCGCAGTTGTCGCACTGATCGCCGCGCGCGCCGGATGCGCCGCAGATGGGGCAGGTTCCCTCGATGTAGCGGTCCGGCAACGTGCGCCCCGTCGACGGCGAAATGGCGCCCATGGTCGTCTGCTTGACCATGTACCCGTTGTCGTGCAGCCCGCGGAACAACTCCTGCACCACGGCGTAGTGGTTGCGAGTGGTGGTGCGGGTGAACAGGTCGTAGCTCAGCCCCAGGCCGGCGAGGTCCTCGACGATCTGCCGGTTGTACCGGTCGGCGAGGTCCTGGACGGTGACGCCCTCCTTCTCCGCCTGGACCAGCAGCGGGGTGCCGTGCTCGTCGGTGCCGGAGACCATCAGCACCTCGTTGCCCGCCATGCGCTGGTAGCGGGCGAAGACGTCGGACGGCACGCCGAATCCGGCGACGTGACCGATGTGGCGGGGTCCGTTGGCGTACGGCCAGGCGACGGCGGTGAGGATGCGAGACATGATGTCCAGGGTAAACCATGGTCCGGACCGGGTCACGCAAGGTCGACGCGGCAGATTGGGCGGGTGGACCGCCCCGGCTTTCCCTGCTTAATGACGGCCAATGTTGGAGCCGCGAGGCGCGAAACCTAGAGAGTCCTAGCCCTTACTCAAGCCCAGCGACCTTTCCAGCTGCTGCTCCAACTCAAGAATATAACCCATAAATTGAACAACTTGATCTTTATTGCGCTCCCGCAAGTCCGATACCGATGCAGCAGCCATAGCGATAGCCATCGACGCGCGAGCGACAACCCTGAAGGACAAAACGTAGTTATGAAGCGGATTGACGTCCGCCGCCACCGACACGAACATCGAGGTAACGGCGTTTGGGTGCGTATACTCACTCAACTCGCGGTAGATACCGCCGCTAACGCCGTCAGCAAAGTGCTTCTCAACAAGCGCAGTACGATTCGGCCATTTTGCAAACCCGTTTACCTTTTCACGCCGAGCCTTCTGCACAAGCGCCTGATAAGCCGCCAAATCCTTCTCAAAGGGCTGCCCGGGCAGGCCCATCCTACTATCACGGAATCCCTTGACCATAAAATCAGCTGCGACAAGCGTCCTCAATACCGGGTCGGCCACTTTAACAATATGCATAGCTGTAGCGGCGTTTTCGAATGCCGTACGGGCCAAACTCGCCAAAGGCGTCAGGCTTGCATGACCCGCAGCTACAAGCAATCCCATATTATGAACACAGCCACCAGCAGCCTGCAGTGTCACATAGATGAGCTCATCAGGCAGTCGCGCGATATTAAACAAGTGATCTCTCGGATCATTGGAGCCCAATACCGCGTTAATATGCCCCTTCTGACGATCACTTAGAATCGGTTTTGATGTCGCCACTCGATTAACTTCATGAGCCAACATTTCCGACAACCTACCAATTTCAGCATGCCAGTCCGTTTTCGCGTACACCATACCGAGAATACTAACTGACGAGGGAGACCAGCTCAGGCTTGGGCCAAATCACTCCTGCGGTGCACCGCAATTCGCCGTCGCATGATTGCTTGACGGCTGCCCACCCCTGCGGCCCCTCGCCGAAAAGGGCGGTCAGTACCCGGGCCACCACCAGCCCTGGGAACAGATCCCCCTGAAAGTCCACCTCGACAGCACCCTTCCCCGAGGGCACATATCATCCAGGTAAGTAGTCACACCTATGCCCCCCCGAGAGGCTCCAATCCCATGAATGTTGATACGTTTCCCCAGCGCACACCCGAAGACGGCATCGTCCCCAGGCTGCTTTCGTCCCTGTCCACGGGCGTCGGGCGGACCGAGGCGGACATCCAGTCCGACATCAAGGCATTGCTGGTAGCGGCGGATTTGGGGCTCGAAGACGACAACGTCGTTCTCGAAGAACAGATCGGGGATGGAACCCGTCGACGGATCGACATCGCGACCGGCCGAACGATCATCGAGACGAAGAAGGACTTCGCCAAAACAGACCTCAGCTCCGCAAAAGAACAGCTTGCCGGGTACATCCGCACGCGTGAGGAAAACACGGGCACCGAGTTCATCGGCATTCTCACCGATGGTCGAGATTGGAAACTCTACGACCTCCAAGACGATGCACTAGCTGAAGTATCAGCATACCGGTTGACCACGGGCGCAGCTGACCAGGACCGATTCCTAGTATGGCTTGAGTCGGCGATGTCCACGAAGGAGCGGATAGCGCCAACTCCGGAGGAAATCGAGCTACGGCTCGGCGCTAAGTCCTCTGCCCACTTGATTGACCTGGCCAGGTTGAAGGACCTTTTTCATTCGGCTCCTGTGAAATCCGAAGTCGACGTGAAGCGTGCCTTGTGGGCGAAGCTGCTGCGGACGTCGTTCGGCAGCGGTTTCGACGATGACGAATCGTTGTTCCTCAACCACACCCTGTTGGTTATTCAAGCGGAAATCATCGCGCACGCTGCGTTGGGCTTCGATGTTTCACCGACTGGCCCCTTGCAAGCGAAAACGCTCACCACGGGGTCGGCATTCGAGGACGCATCGATCTTTGGTGTGGTGGAGGCTGACTTCTTCGACTGGGTGCTCGATGTGCCTGGAGGCGAGGCCTTCGTTGTGGAGCTAGGGCGCCGCCTGTCCCGCTTCGTGTGGGAGGATGTGGAGAATGATGTCCTGAAGATTCTCTACGAATCTGTCATCCCTGTGGAGGAACGCGAAAGCCTCGGCGAATACTACACCCCGGATTGGCTGGCCAATCGAGTTGTCGCTGATACGGTGGCGGATCCGCTCACTGCCCGCGTCGCAGACCCTAGCTGTGGCTCTGGCACGTTCCTATTCCACGCCGTCCGCACTTACTTGGACGCAGCCGAGGCCGCCGGCTTTTCCGCTGGCCAGGCAGCCACTGACGTGTGCGGGCATGTTGTGGGCATGGACGTGCATCCGGTGTCGGTGACTTTGGCGCGTGTGACTTACCTGTTAGCCATTGGCAAGGACCGCTTGAACCATGCTGACCGAGGCGAACTGAACATTCCAGTGTACTTGGGAGATTCGATTCAGTGGGAGCAACCAACGGACCTCTTGTCCGGCGATGGGGTGGTATCGGTATCCACAGGCGGTGATCATTTCGGCCCCGATGCTGGCGGCACGTTGTTCGCCGATGATCTCCGGTTCCCGGCCTCGGTTCTTGAAGACGCCGCGAAGTTCGGGAGGCTGGTGTCGGCAATGTCCGATGCTGCGTTGGACGTGGAGCGCTACAAGCACCGCGAACGCACGCAGCGGGAGTTCAAGCGCAGCAATAAGATGTTGCTCGCACCGATATTGAAGATGTTCGACATCACGGAAGGGTCTGCCGATGCCGAAGTACTGGCGGTAACTCTCGCCGTCATGCGAGGCTTGGTCGATGATGGCCGAGATCATATTTGGGGCTACTACGTGCGAAATCTTATTCGCCCGTTGTGGTTGTCGCTTCCGGAAAACCAAGTGACTCACCTGGTGGGCAATCCACCGTGGTTGCGTTACTCAAAAATGACCCCATCGATGCAAAAGGACTATAGGCGCATGGCTCAGTCCCGGCATATCCTGTCCAAGGGTGCGTCGGTGACGGCCATGGACTTGTCCACGCTATTCGTAGTTCGCGCCACCGAGCTTTACCTTCGACCTGGCGGATCCGCAGCTTTCGTCATGCCGCATGGGACTATGACGCGGCTGCCGCATTCCCAATTCAGGACTGGCCGGTGGGGAGGCGACGCCGCGATCGCCGCCCGATTCTTGCCCTCCTGGGATCTGCAGGGTGCAGACACGGGATTCCCCATGGCGTCCTGTGTCATCCGATTCACGCGGGGCGGGCAGGACGACAGCGCTGTAGCTATGCCGACGAAAACGGTCGCCTGGACCGTACGGCTGCGGCGTGCCGACGTACCGTGGCTCGTGGCGCGAGCCCACGCAACGACAGACGTATCCTCCGTGGTCCCTAGAACCACAGGTGGCACGGGACAATCGCCGTACAAGAAGGTGTTCAAAAATGGAGCCACTATTTACCCCCGCATGCTCATGTTCGTCGAGAAACAAGATGCTTCTGCATCTCCACTGGGCACGGGAAGAGGACGCGTATCGGTGAAGTCCCGACGTAACAACCTGGAGAAGAAGCCTTGGAAATCTCTTCCATCAGTTTCCGGGGTTGTCGGGATCGATTATCTGTTCCCTACTCACTTGGGCGAGACTACGCTTCCCTTCAAACTATGGGAGGCACTTACCACCGTCCTTCCTGCGGATAAACAAGGAGTTATTGAAGAATCCGATCTACTTGCCTCTCCCGAGGTGAGCAAATGGTGGAGTGAAGTGAGTCTTGTCTGGAGCCGTAACAAGCAAGCGAGTACGAAGCTAAGTCTGTGGGAGAACATCAACTACAGCAATAAACTGGCTTCTCAGTTCCCGATCCGACCGATTCGGGTTGTCTATTCGAGCTCCGGCACGACCCTCACAGCGGCAATCTTGGAAGACCGTGAAGCAGTCGTCGAGCACGCCTTGTACTGGGCCCCTGTAGGCAGTCGGGCCGAAGGTCAGTACTTGACAGCCATATTGAACTCCGATGCCCTCATGGAACGGGTCAAGCCTTTCCAGACAGTGGGTCTTTTTGGTCCCAGGCACTTCGACAAGCATATTTTCGATGTCCCGATCCCGATGTTCGACGAGGCAAACCCGATCCACCAGCGGCTCGCAGAACTAGGTCTCGAAGCGGAAGAACTCGCGGCCACGGTCGACACAGGCGCGTTGAAGTTCCAGGGGGCGCGCAAGCGCATCCGCACGGCACTCGATGGGGCGGGGATTTCCGCCAAGATCAACTCAGCCGTACTGGAACTCATCCCAGTGGAGGCTGTCGAGGACGCCATCGACACAGCGGAGTAGCCCGATTCGGCTCCAGGCTGGAGCGGACTGGATCGCTGTCCCCGCCCCCATATGCCCCTGCCTGACCGCCGTAGCGCGCCCGCTACCATCTTCATCCGTGATCCCCTCGCCCGCGCAGTTCGTCGCCCATCTCGTCGCCGTCGGCCATCGCCCGGCGGCGGTGGTCGGCGAGTGGTTCGGGCATGGGGCGGTGGTGGCCCCGGATCTGGTGGCTCGCCGCACCCCGCTCGCCGACGCTTTCCCGGCCGGCCCCGAGCCGACTGATGGAGCGGCCGCGAGGGATTCGGCGCAGAGTTCCACGCCATGGCATTTCGGCTGGCTCCCCTACTGTCCGCCGGAGGTGGAGCCCGCCGCCTTCGCGGCATCGACGCGCGACGTGGTGGTCTTCGACGACGGCGAGTGGTCCATCCCGGATGGTTCCGGCGTCGACCCCGAGTGGTTGACCGCAGTACTTTCCGACGCCGCCCACGCCGCCCTCCCCCACGATCCCGCCATCGAATGGGACGCCGGCGACCGCGCCGCCCACGAACGCGGCGTCCTCGATTGCCTGGCAGCCATCCGCGCCGGCGACGTCTACCAGGCGTGCGTGTCGACCAGGTTCCACGGGACCGTGACCGCGCCCGACCCCGCGCCTGCCCCCGCCGCGGAGCCCGCCGCCGAGCCCGCCACCCCGAACCCGACCGTGCGGGCCGCTGCGGCGTGGTGGGCCGGCCGCGTCGTCAAGCATGAACCGGTGCGCGCCGCTTTCCTCGCCGGAACCGCCGCCGACGGTCGGGACTTCGTGGTCGCGAGCCTGAGCCCGGAGGAGTTCCTGGTGCGCGATGGCTCGACGGTGCGGGAGTCGCCCATCAAGGGCACCATCCCGCTGAGCGCGGACCCGGCGGAGCTGGCGGCGTCGCGCAAGGACGTCGCGGAGAACATCATGATCGTCGACCTGGTCCGCCACGACCTCGGCCAGGTCGCCGTCACCGGTGGCGTGCGCGCCACCGACCTGCTGGCGGTGCGGCCCGCCCCCGGCGTGTGGCACCTGGTATCGGAGGTGACCGCCGAGCTTCCCGGCGGACTGCCGCACGCCGACCTCATCGACGCCTGCTTCCCGCCCGCCTCCGTGACCGGCACCCCGAAAATCCGGGCCGCGGAACTGTTGTCGGAATGGGAGCCGGTCGAGCGCGGCGTGCATTGCGGCGCCATCGGGGCGTCGACGGGCGAGATGCTGGAACTCAACGTCGCCATCCGGACCGCAGAGTTCCGGGGCCCGGGTTCCGTGCTTCACGACGCCAATGCGGACACCATCACCGTGGAAGTCGGCGTCGGCGGTGGAATCACCATCGACTCCGACCCCGACGCGGAGTGGGCGGAAATCCTGGCGAAGGCCGCACCCCTCATCGACCCTGCTTGACCGCCCGCCGGACCGAATCCACGACCTGCACCAGGGCAGCGATGGCAACGCCCACCACCAGGAACGCTGCGAAGACCCGGTACCACCGCACGACGGTCAATTCACCGGCGTCGCTCAGGCAGTAGTAGTCGAAGCTCACCGCCGTCTCGCCCGGTTCCGGGTGCGTCACGTCCCGAACCGTATGGACCTCGCCGCCGTCGCCGCCGCACAGCAGGAACGGCACGTGCTCGAAGAAAGCCGGATAGATGGGGAGGATGATGATCAGGGGCACCAGCAACGGCAGCACCCGGATAATCACGAAGATCCCGATGTCCCGCGCCATCAGTGCACCCCCATTCCGGCGCCGGTGGCCGGGTCGAACGACATGCTCGCCGAGGACCGCTCCGACGACGCCGATCCGCTCAACGGGGGAACGATCCGCTCATCGGCGCGATCACCCATGGTCAGCAGCGTCGCGGTGAGGCTGAAGCTTTCCGCCGGCTCGCCCAACTCTTCCGCCATGGCGAGAAACATCGGGCGGGGATCCCTGATCATGGCCGGAACATCGGCCGGCAGGAAGTGCGGGGACGGTTCGGTGTTCGACGGCGTCGTCCAGAGACTGCGCCCGTCCCATCGCACGAGGTCGCACTCGTCCGGGTTCGACGCCATCGACACTTCGCCATGCACGGCGTGAATCGAGTTGAGCGACAGGGTCCGCAGGCGAAGATCCTTCACGGTGGAATACCCCGCGTGCTCGGCGAAGCGGGACAATGCGTCGAGGATGAACCGGTCGCTGAACCCGCCGCCCCGGCGGAAGACTTCCGCGACCAGCTCGTTTTCCTCCACCGACCCCAAACACGCGGTCAGCGTCGACGTGGCCACCGCCGCGCCACCGAGGGCGAGAAACCCCCGCCTGCCGATCAGCACACCCATGCCCCTTTCGCCGAGACATCGAGAAACATCACATTTCCCGATGAATCTATCGGGCAGACGCGATTGGCGCAGCGCAGTGAGGTGCGCGGGGTGCCCCCGGGCTCAGCGTCGAGTCTCCTTGCGGACCCGCTTCCGTGCCTTTTGCTCGGCCTTCTCCCGCGCCCGCTGCTCCCGCAACATGCGCAGGTACACCGTGCGGGCCGCCTTCTCGTCCAGGCGGCTGGGGTCGTTGGCCACGCCGCGGATCAACGACACCAGCAGCGCGATGACCACCAGCAGGAACGGGGATCCGGCGACGATGATGATCGTCTGCAACGACGACAGGATGTCCGTGCCGCCGGACAGCAGCATCGCCACCGCGATGAGGGTGGTCATCAGGCCCCACACGCCCGTCACCCACGGCGTCGGGTTGACGCGGCCACGCTGACTCATCGTGCCCATCACCGTCGACGCGGAGTCGGCGGTGGTGATGAAGAACGTCGCCAGCAGCACCATGGCGAAGACCGACACGACGCCGGTCCACGGCAGTTCGCCGAACATCGCGAACAGCATCGCCTCGGCGGTGCCGTCGCCCCAGATCGACCGGCCGGTCTGCTCGAACTCGATGGCGGTGCCGCCGAAGATGGAAAACCACAGCAGGGTCAGCGTCGACGGCACCACGACGATGCCGACGACGAACTCGCGGATCGTCCGGCCGCGCGAAATGCGGGCCAGGAACATGCCGACGAACGGCGTCCACGACACCCACCACACCCAGTAGAAGATCGTCCACGAGCCCAACCAGTCCCCCGCGGTGCCGTCGGCGGACGCCGCGGACCGCGCGGTCATCTCGAACAGTTGGTCCAGGTAGGACCCGAGCGCCATGGGGATCGTGTCGAGCTGCGCGACGGTCGGCCCCGCGACGAGGACGAAGGCGGCGATGGCGGCGGCCGTCCACATGTTGAACTTCGACATGATCTGCACGCCCCGGGCCACGCCCGACATCGCGGAGGCCAGGTACCCGATGGCCAGCACGCCGATGACGGTGAGCATGACTCCCAGGCCCGGATCGGCGATCATCCCGGTGGCGCGGAAGCCTTCCGCGATCTGGGAGGCGCCGAGGCCGAGCGACATCGCGGTGCCGAAAACGGTGGCGAAAATGGCCAGCACGTCGATGAGCTTGCCCAGCCAGCCGCGGGCGCGGCGGTCGCCGATGAGCGGGGTGCATGCCGCCGAGATGAGCTGCGGGCGGCCCATGCGGAACGTGGAGTAGGCGATGGCTGCGCCGACGACGGCGTACGTGGCCCACGCGATCGGCCCCCAGTGCAGGAGGGTGTGGGCGAACGCGTCCTCCGCGCTGCCCGCCGCGTGCCCCGGCACGCCGTTGCGGTAGTGGTACAGCGGTTCGTAGCCGCCGTAGAACAGCAGGCCGATGCCCATGCCGGCGGCGAACATCATGGCGACCCAGCCGGTGGTGGAAAACTCCGGTTGCTCGCCGTCGCGCCCCAACCGGATGTGCCCGAGCGACGAGAACGCCAGGGCGATCATGGCGATGAAGAACACCACGGCGGCGATGATGAACGCCCACCCGAGCGTGTCGACGAGCCACGTGAACGCCGCAGAGGACGCCCGCCCGAAGCCCTCTGGCACCGCGATGGCCCACACGGCGATGGCGAGCACGAGGATCAGCGCCGGCGCCGCCACACCCCAGTCGATGGCGCGTGCCGCGGATTCGCCCGCTCCGTCCCGCTTCGCTTCTTCGTCGTGCCCCTTCATCGGCCCATGCCCCGTCAGTGTCGTTGCCAAATCTTCGCGCCCGGTTCCCGGCGGCCGGTTCCCCGCGTCTAGTTCTTCGCGGGCTCGGCGCCGGACTTCGCTCCGGCCTTCTTGACCCGCCCGGCGCGGGCGGCCCTGCGCCCCTCGGCGGCCGCGGCGATGCGACGCTCGCGCGCCAACTTCAGGGCGAATCGGCGCTGTTCCTTGTCATCGAGGTACAGCGGGTCGTCGGAAAGCCCCTTCACCAGCGCGAACATCAGCGCAATGATGACCAGAACGAACGGGCTCGCGGCGAGAATGGTGACGGACTGCAGGTTGGACAGCGCATCCTCGCCACCGGTGAGCAGCAGCACGACGGCGATGAGGGCGGTCGCGATGCCCCACATCGCGGTGACGGGACGCGACGCGGTGAGACGGCCGTTCTGGCTCATCGTGCCCATCACCGTCGACGCGGAGTCGGCGGAGGTGACGAAGAACGTCGCCAGCAGAATCATCGCGATGAACGCGGCGACGCCGCCGAGCGGGAACGAATCCAGCAGCGCGAACAGCTGGCCCTCGGCCGCGCCGTCGCCCCAGATGGACTGGCCGATCTGTTCCAGGTGAATCGCCGAACCGCCGAAGATGGCGAACCACACAAGGGACACCAGCGACGGGACGAGCACCACGGAGAACACGAACTCGCGGATCGTGCGGCCACGGGAGATGCGGGCCAGGAACATGCCGACGAACGGCGACCACGACACCCACCACGCCCAGTAGAAGATCGTCCAGCCCGACAGCCACTCGCCGGCGGTGCCGTCGGCGGAGGCGCCGGTGCGGGCGGCCATCTCGAAGAACTGCGACAGGTAGGAGCCCGCGGCGGTCGGGATGGTGTTGAGGATGACGACGGTCGGCCCGGCGACGAGCACGAACACCGCGAGAACCAGGGCGGCGACCATGTTGAAGTTCGAGATGTACTGGATGCCCTTGCTCACGCCCGACAGGGCCGAGACGAGGAACGCCAGGCCCAGCACGATGATGATGCCCAGCATCAGCCACGTGCCCGGGTTGTGCACCAGTCCGGTGTGCTCCATGCCGGCGGTGATCTGCAGCACGCCCAGGCCCAGCGACGCGGCGGTGCCGAAGACGGTGGCGAAGATCGCCAGCACGTCGATGACCTTGCCCAGGAAGCCCTCGGCGTTGCGCACGCCGATGAGCGGCACGAACGCGGCGGAAATCAGCTGACGACGGCCCAGGCGGTAGGTGCCGTAGGCGATGGACAGGCCGACGATGGCGTAGATGGACCACGGGTGCAGGGTCCAGTGGAACATCGTGGAGGCCATGGCCGTGCCGACCTGGTGGGGGTCGCGGCCCGGCACGCCGTCGCGGTAAAAAGTCAGCGGCTCGGCGACGCCGTAGAACATCAGGCCGATGCCCATGCCGGCGGCGAACATCATGGCGATCCAGCTGACCGTGGAAAATTCGGGTTTCTCGTCGTCGCCGCCGAGGCGGATGTGCCCGAACTTCGACAGGGCGATACCGAAGATGAAGAAAATGAAAACGGTGCCGGCGAGCACGAAAAGCCAGCCGGTGTTCTCGACGACCCACGCCAGCGCGGTCGAGGCGAAATTCGCGAAGCTGTCGGGCCACGCCAGACCCCACACCACGATGGCCAGGATGAGGCCGGCGGCGGGGATGGTGACGGCCAAGTCGATGCCCGAGCCGGCGGGCCCGTCGGAATCTTCGCCGGGCAGATCATGGTCGGCGATGGCCGGCGGCGGCACGACGGGGCCGGAGGCCACGCCCGCGGCGTCGCCGAACCCGGAGGCTTCGAGATTCCCTTCCTTTTCGTGCGTTGGCCCGTGTTCGGGCCCGTGTTCACGGTCAGAGGTGGTCATGCAATCACCATGACGCCCTTTGACCTGCGATTTCAAATGTAAATCACGTAAATCTCAGGTTTCGCCAAGATTTGACGTGCTTTACGACGAGGCAATGTTTGACATATTCGCTGGTCAAACGGTTTCGCGGTGAATTCAAATCACGATTGCTTAACGATATCGGCGCCCCGCCGCATTTACACGCATATCGGGGTGGTCACGGGGCGGCGCCAACTCAATCGTCGTCGCCGAGCCCGTCGGCGAAGTCATCGTCGTCGGAGTCCCGGGCCGCCCGGGCGTCGAGCACCGCCTGGTAGAGCTCGCGGTGCTTGACCAGACCGGCGGTGCCGGCGACCGACCGGCACGCGTCCTTCAACCGTTCGCCGCCGGAAACGCGGAATTCGACCTCCTCGACCAGGTCCTCCGGATTGACCGGGGCGGTGGAGACGCCCGCCCCCTCGAGGACGACGGTGATTTCGCCGCGCACCCCGTCGGCGGCCCATGCGGCGATCTCCTCCAGGGTGCCGCGGCGGGTTTCCTCGTACATCTTGGTCAGTTCGCGGCACACCGCCACGCGGCGATCGCCCCCGAGGATTTCGGCGGCTTCGGCCAGCGTCGACGCCAGCCTGTGGGGAGATTCGAAGAAGCAGCATGCGCGTTGCTCGGTGGCCAGCGACTGCAGCCAGTCCCGGCGGGCGCCCGGTTTGCGCGGGGCGAAGCCGTCGAAAATGAACCGGCCGACCTTCAGACCCGACAGGGCCAGGGCGGTGGTCACCGCCGACGGTCCGGGCAGGCAGGTCACCGGCAGGTCCGCGTCATGCGCGGCGGCGACGACAGCCAGGCCGGGGTCGGAGACGACGGGCATGCCGGCGTCGGTGACCACCAGGACGCGCCGGCCCGACCGGGCGGCGTCGAGAAGCTGCTCGATGCGCTGCTCTTCGTTGTGGTCGAAGTTGGAGACGACCCGCCCGCGGATCTCCACTCCCAGCGCCGACGCCAGCTGGCGGGCCCGGCGGGTGTCCTCGGCGGCGATGACGTCGGCCTCGCCCAACGCCGCCCGGAGCCGGTCGGTGGCGTCGCCGATGTTGCCCAGCGGCGTGGCGGCCAGGGTGATGCCCGGTTGGAGGACCCGGTTCCCGAAGGCCCCCGGCGGGGCGTCGCCCGTCGGAATGCGGTCAGTGTCGCCGTTGGAAGCCATGGACGCGATCCTATCGGCCCTTGCCTATCATCGTGGGCGTGACCCAGCCTCTCCTCGAGCCGCAGACCGACGGTGCCGAACCGGTTTCGCCCCGGGAGCCGCGCGTGCCGGTCCGGTGGACGCCGTGGGACACCCGCGCCTTCGCGGTGCTGGGCGTCGTCGCCGCGGTGTCGCGGTTCGCGGGTCTGCACTTCCCCACCGACGACGGCACCCCGGTCTTCGATGAAAAGCACTACGTCCCGCAGGCGTGGCAGATCCTGCGTTCCACGGGCGATCCGATCGTCGGCGGCATCGAGGACAATCCGGGCTTCGGTCTGGTCGTCCATCCGCCGGTGGCGAAGCAGGTCATGGCCGTCGGCGAGTTGCTGTTCGGGTACACGCCGTTGGGGTGGCGGTTCATGTCCGCGCTGTGCGGCGTCCTGGTGGTGCTGGCGATCATGGACATCACCCGTCGCCTGTCGGGTTCCGCCGCGGCCACGATGGTGGCGGGCGTGGTGGCGATCGCCGACGGCGTGCTGTTCGTGTCGTCGCGCATGGGGATGCTCGACATCATCCAGACGGCCTTCATCATCGGTGCGGCATGGGCGCTGATGGTGGATCGGGATCAGGTGGCGCGCAGATTGGCGGCGCCGCCGCCTCCGCTTGACGACGACCTCGGCCCACCCCTGCCCTGGCGTTGGTGGCGGTTCACGGCGGGTGTGCTGCTCGGTCTGGCGCTCGGCGTGAAGTGGTCGGGCCTGTACTACATCGCGGCGTTCGGCTTGTTCAGCGTGTTCTGCGATCTGGTCGACCGGCGTCGGGCGGGCGTCGGCAAGCCAACGCTGGGGGCCCTGGTCCGCGACACCCTGCCCGCGCTCGGGCACCTGGTGGCCGTGCCGTTGGCGGTGTACCTGCTGTCATGGCGTTCGTGGTTCGCCGAGGAAACCTCCGTGTACCGGCACCTGCCCGCCGACCAGCGCGACACCGGCACCCCCGGCGCCGACCGGCTGCCCGAGGCCGTGCAGAACTGGCTGCACTACCAACGCGGCGTCCTCGAATTCCACGGCTCGCTGACGACCTCCGGCGGCCACGAGCACCCGTGGGAATCCAAACCGTGGCAGTGGATCTGGTCCGGGCGGCCGATGCTGTACTACTCCACCGAAACGACCTGCATGGGCGGGCGGGAGTGCAAGGGCTGGCTGATGCTCTTCGGCACCCCGCCGATCTGGTGGTTGCTCGTCCCCGTCGTCGTCTGGGCCCTGTACCGCTGGGTGCTCCGCCGCGACGGCCGATTCGCCCTGCCCGCCATCGGATTCCTCGCCTCGTGGGTGCCGTGGCTCATCGTCTACGACCGCCAGATGTACTTCTTCTACGCCACGGCGCTGATCCCCTTCGTGATCATCGCCATCGCCCTCATCGCCGGCGACGTCACGCGCTGGCGGCCTCGGGGGCGATCCGTCGGCATCGGCATCGTCGCGGCGTACCTCGCCGTCGTCGCCACCGCATTCATTTTCTGGCTGCCCATCATGACGGGCATTCCCCTGCCGCTGGACACCTTCGAAATGCGCCTCTGGCTGCCGAGCTGGAAATAACCGGAGCAGGGCAGGAAGTAACCGGGGCCGAGCTGCAAGTAATAGGAGCGGGGCTGGAAGCAACGGGCGGCGGTCAGTAGTCCACGTCGCCCGGCAGACCCTGCACGGGTCGGCCCGCAGCCGCCCGCCACGCCTGCGCCATCGCCGCGGGGGTATGACCGCCGAGCCACACCAGCCCCAGGGCGAGCGCGGAGACGGCCATGAGGGCCAGACCCGCGACATCGGCGACGCCGAGGGTGCCCAGCACCAGATCGTGGGTGGCGAAGCCGATGGAGAACATCGCCGCCGCACCGTAGACGGGCGTCATGCCCATCGCCGCGCGCGGCCGCCACGCCGCCCAGAACATGCCCACGGCAAACGCCATGCGCAGCGCCACCGCATCGATGGTGGGGGCCACCAACTCGTCGAGGGCGGCGGCCGCCGCCGCGGCGTCGTCACCCAACGCCTGCCCCAGATCCACGCCCGCGTCGGCGGACGCCTGATCCATCGCACCGCCCGCGCCGACCAACAAACCGATGCCCCACACCAGATGCAGGACGCCCAACAGCACGAGCAGCACCCGCGCGGAACCGGTGACGAAAAACCACGCACGCTCACGCCGGCGTCGCTCCGGTTCGACGGTCGACAAAATGCGCTCCGACAACGCGGCCATGTCGGCGGGGTCGGGAAGCGACGGACGTGCCGCCGGGCCGACCGCACCGGATGCCGAACCCGACGCGGTGCCGCCCGGTTCCCCCGCCGGGCCCATGAGCAGAGAACGATTCAACGCGACGGCTTTCTCGAACCACGCGCGGCACTCGTCGCAGGCGTCGAGATGCGCGTCGACGACGTCATCGTCGGCACCCGACTGCTCGCCGTCGAGACGCGCCGACAGCGCGGCGCGAACATCCTCGCACTTCATGCGGCCCCCTCCTACGCGGTGAACAGCCGGTCGAGACTGGCCCGCCCCGCCCCGAACGCCCACACCACGATCAATCCGCCGATGAGGGACAGCACCAGTTCCGCGCCATCGTCGCGCATGAACAGACCATTGCCCAGATGCACGGCCCACAGGGCGCCCAGCATGGTCACCACCAGCACCATCGCCACCGCCGGAGCCAACAGCCCCAAAATGAGCAGCGCACCGCCGACGAGCTCGACGATGGCCATCAACCACACGGTGATCTCCGCCTGCGGAATGCCCGCCGCCACGAAATAACCGGTCGTCTTGTCGACGCCGGTGATGAAGATCTTGTCCCACCCATGGGAGACGAAAATGACGCCCAGGATGAGGCGGAGCACGAGCAGCGCTCCATCGCGTACGGCGGGTCGGTCCATGGACGTCAAGAATAGCCGGGGTGCCCCAAGCGCGAAAAAGGGCCCTTCCGAACCCCTTCGGAAGAACCCTGTCGCTGACACCCGGGTGTCGAGCGTGGAGCTAAGGGGAATCGAACCCCTGACCTTCTCGATGCGAACGAGACGCGCTACCAACTGCGCTATAGCCCCTCGCGCCTACGGGATCCGGATTCCGGCGAAGGTACCGGCTTCCCGTCTGCGACGAAAGCAACTTTAACAGCCCCGCCCCGGGGGCCAAAATCAGCAGGTCATTGGCCCGCGGCCCGGCGGATGTCCTCCTCCGGGAACTCATGGGTGGCGTAAGGCAGATCCGCGAAATCCGGGTCCTCGTCGTCAAGCTCGACGACGACGGCACCGGGGCGGCGCAGTCGCTCGGGAATGCCCAGCTCCTCGTCCTCGGAGTTGCGCACGCCCATGCGGGCCATCTTCATTCGGCGGATGCGCCGGGCGCGCAGTTCCTTCTCCGCGATGACCGTGCGGCGCAGGTACACCAGGTACAGCACCATCAGCCCGGTGCCGGCCAGCGGCAGCCACCAGGTCCAGCCGCCGACGACGACGCCGAGGACGACCCCCAGCACGATCAGCGCGGCCAACACGCCGACGCTGCGGCGGCGACGCGCGAAGCGGGTCTCGGCGTAGCGGGCGTCGGACACCGGGTCGAAACCGCCACGACCGCGGCGACGCTCGGCGAACGCCAGATCATCGTCGGTGAGGGTGTCGTCGAGCTCGGCGAAATCGGCGTCGTCGACATCAAGGTCGGCGTCGGAACCGGCGTCGGCATCGGAATCGTCGGTGAGCACCAGCTCATCATCGGTCTCGGCGACGGCATCCGCATCCGCACCGTCCTCTGCGGTCTCGGCAGCGTCGGTGGTCTCGGCGGCCTCGGCGTCGTCCGCATCAGCGTCATCGGCGGCGGCTTCGGCAGCGGCGGCGGACTGCCCCGCCGAAGTCTCACCGTCGATGACCAGGAAGTCCTCCGGGGTCAGGTACGCGCGGGCGTCCTCGGCCGACGCATCGGCGATGGCCTTGGCGGCCGCGGCGCGCGTGGACGGCTCCTCGGCGGCAAGGTCGGCGTCGTCACGCGAAGAATCGACGTCCCGCGCATCATCGGCGGCGTCATCGACCGCAGCGTCGGCGTTCACCTCACCGCCGGCCTCCGAGTCGGTGTCCGCGTCTGCCTCCGCGTCGGCGGCCGCATCCGCACCGGCATCGGCACCGGCATCGGCACCCGCCTCGAGCTCGTAGACGATGTCGCCGTCGACGACCGCCGGCACCTCATCGGCTGCGGCCGCGTCCCCGGAACCGGCATCGTCGCCGCGCACACGGCGCCCGAGACGCGACCGCCCACCCCGGGCGTCGAAATCCTCGGCGCCATCGTCGGTGTCGTCGATGAGGATGGCGTCATCCAGGTCATCGCGCGGATCGTCCAGCTCGGCGTCGACGGTCTCCAGCGACTCGTCGACCTCCTCGCCGGGGGCGCGCACGTCACGCTCGGTCAGGGCCGGGCGACGGCGCCGCGTGGCCACGGACTCGCCGCCCTGGTGGAGCAGCCGGGTGCGGCCAAGTGCCTCGGAAGTGCGCCGGATGGGTTGCCTGGTGTTGACCACCAACGGCGCGAGCACGAACAGCCACACCACGACGATGAGCACGAGGAGCAGAGAGCTCGACATGGTCGGGATTCCTCCTGTCGTCGGAAATGTCCCCGGTGCCGCAGGCCCTTCCCCGACCCGGCATGGGTTTGGATCAACGTTAACGCCCGTCCCCGGGGTTTCGTTCCCGCCACGCCGATCCGTCGACGACGTCGCCGCGCAGCGTACGCACCGCCCCCGACGCCACGAGTTCATCGACCGCGCCACCCTGCGTCGCCAGCCGCTCCAACAGCAGGTGATCCCGCCAGGCGCCGTCGATGTGGAACGCCTCGCGGACCACGCCGACTTCCCGGAAACCGCAGCGCTCCAGCACCGTCCGCGATGCCGCGTTGTCGGCGAGCACGGTCGCCTCGATGCGGTGCATCCCCAGCGCCTCCGCATGGTCGCAGGCCAGGGCGAGCGCCGCGGTGGCGGCTCCCCCGCCCCAGTACGGCGACGCCACCCAGTACCCCGCCCAGCAGGTGGCCACCGGGAACGGGCGGATGGAGCCGAGAGTCATCTGCCCGGCGAACCGTCCGTCGAGCTCGATGGCGGCGGTGGCGGCGTGCCCGTCGGCGGCCGCGAACCGGGCACCGCGGAGCATCTTCCGAAACGCCCGCGGCGAGCTGGCCTTCTCCCAGTCCGGTTCCCCGGTGGGTTCGACGGCACGCAGGATCGCCTCGTCGCCCAGCCGCGCCGCCCGCCATTCAGCCAGGTCGGAGCGCCGCAACGGCCGCAGTCGCACGATGCCGGCGGCGGTGATCAGGCGCTGCGACCGCATCTCCATGTATTTCGTCGTCTCCCCGCTCGTCGTCCGCCGTCGCGTCACGCTCATGCTTGACGACGCCCACGTGGACGCTACGCCTGCCGTGCCAGGAAGAGAACGTCGACGATGTCGCCGGGGCGCACGTGCGTGACGTCGTCGGGCACGACCACCAGGCAATTGGCCTCGGCGAGGCCCGCCAACAGGTGGGCCTGCGCGCCGGTGGCGCCGCCGAAAGGCTGCACCAGGTACTCGGAGGTCTCCCGGTCGCGCATGAGCTGACCGCGGATCAGGCCGCGGCGGCCGGCCACCGAGTCGACGGGGGCGATGGCGCGGGCGGGGACGGTGCGGCGGCGGGGGTTGCTCTTGCCCAACGCGATGCGGATCAGGGGGCGGACCATCACCTCGAACACCACCATCGCCGACACCGGGTTGGACGGCAGGAGGAAGGTGGGGATGCGGTCGTCGCCGAGCAGCCCGAAGCCCTGCACCGAACCGGGGTGCATGGCCACCCGCTCGACGTCGATCTCGCCCATCTCGGACAGCACGCGCCGGACCTCGTCGCCGGCGGCACCGCCCACGGCGCCGGTGATGACCAGCAGCTCGGACTTGATCAGCTGGCCTTCGATGATCTCGCGGATCCGACGGGGCTCGCCGGCGGCGATGCCCACGCGGTGGACCTCCGCCCCGGCGTCGCGGCCGGCGGCGGCCAGCGCGTAGGAGTTGACGTCGTAAACCTGGCCGAGGCCCGGCTCCCGGTCGACGTCGACGAGCTCGGCGCCGATGGACACCACGGACATGCGCGGCCGGGGATGCACGAGCACCTTCGACCGGCCGACGGCGGCCAGCAACCCCACCTGCGCCGGGGAAATCACCGCACCGGCGGACACGGCAACGTCACCGGGCTGGATGTCGTCGCCGACGCGGCGGACGAAGTCGCCCGACTTCACGGCCCGCAGGGCGGTCACGCGACGCTCGCCGCGGTCGGACCAGTCCAGGGGCAGCACGGCGTCGGCCAGGGTCGGCAGCGGGGCGCCGGTGTGGACGCGGACGGCCTGCTTCGGCTGCAGCCGCATCGGGTGGTGCGAGCCCGCGGACACCTCGCCGACGACGGGCAAGGTCACTTCGTCGAATTCCGCCAGGGTCTCCCCCGAGTCGCCGCGCACGTCGACGGCGCGGACGGCGTAACCGTCGATGGCGGACTGCACGAACCCGGGCAGGGGCGTCTCCGCGACGACGTCTTCGGCGCAGAGCAGTCCCAGCGACTCCGAAATGGCGATGCGCACCGGGGCGGGCATCGCCGCGTTCGCGGTGATCGTCGCGAGCTGCTCCTCGACTGAGCGCATCAGGCGTCCCCGGTTTCCTCGTCGCAGAAGTCCGGCGAATCACCCTGGGGCAGGCGACGTTCCAGGTAGCGGCGCAGCGACGGGCCGTACGTCGGGTGGCGCAGGCCGAAGTCGACGCACGCCTTGATGAAGCCGCCCGGGTTGCCCAGGTCGTGGCGGAAACCGTCGTGGATGACGATGTGCACCGGGTGACCCTCTTGGATGAGCAGCTCGATGGCATCGGTGAGCTGGTACTCGCCGCCCTTGCCGCGGTCGATGCGGCGCAGGGCGTCGAAGATGGCGCGGTCGAGCAGGTAGCGGCCCACGGCGACGAACGTCGACGGCGCCTCCTCCGGGGAGGGCTTCTCCACCATGCCGCGCACGCGCTTGACGTCGGAGGCGGCGGCGCCACCGTCGGCACCGTCGGCGGGCTCCTCGATGTCGAAGACGCCGTAGTTGAACACGTCCTCGCGAGGCAGCTCGAGGGCGCACAGCACGGATCCGCCGTATTCGGCGCGGACGGCGGCCATGCGCTCCATCACGCCGACGGGCAGCACCAGGTCGTCGGGAAGCATGACTGCGACGGCCTCTTCGTCGTCGTCGAGAAGCTCTTCGGCGACGAGCACCGCATGCCCCAGGCCGAGGGGCTTTTCCTGCACGACGCCGCGGACCTCGATGACCTCGGTGGCGCGGTTGACCTTGTCGGCGATGTCGTCCTTGCCGCGCTCGCGCAGCGTTTCCTCCAGGTCGGGGCGGGGCTTGAAGTGCCCGAGCACGCCGTCCTTGCTGGGGGCGGTGACCACGGCGAGGCGGTCGGCGCCGGCGGCCGCGGCTTCTTCGGCGATCATCTCGATGCCGGGGGTGTCCACCACCGGCAGCAGTTCCTTCGGCACGGTCTTCGTCGCCGGCAGGAACCTGGTGCCCATGCCGGCGGCGGGGACGATGACCGTGCGGGCGGCATCACGTCCGGTGGCGTCGCTTCCGGCGTTGTCGTGGGCGTCGTGCGGAGTGGTCATGCGCCCACCCTACCGACTGTCGGGGCCCTGTCCCGGGAAGCCGGGCGGTAGTGTCGCGCACATGGGAAACGTGTCGGACGGGGCCTCGAAATCGGCTTTACGACGGTCGCTGCTTGAGCGGCGCAGCGTCTCGGACCCGGTGCGGCGGGGACGCGACGATGCGCGACTCGCCGCCCGGGTGACGGAGTGGATCGCCTCGCACACGAGGGGAACCGCTACATCGGGACCCGCGTCCGACGGGGTCATCACCATCGCCGCGCACGTGCCGGTCGACGTCGAACCCGGCGCCACGTCGCTCGACCCCGACCGACTCCTCGACTCGCTGGCGACGATCGACGGGATGCCGCCGGTGCGCCTTCTCCTGCCCGCGTGCCCGCCCGGGCCGCCTGCGGCCCTGCGCTGGGCGGAGTACTCGGACGGCTCGACCCGGGGCAGCCTCGCGCCGGGCAAGTACGGGCTGCCCGAGCCCGTCGGCCCGAGGTTGGGGCCCGAGGCCATCGCCGATGCCGCGGTCGTCATCGTCCCCGGCGTGGCCGCCGACCGGACGGGCATGCGGATGGGCCGGGGCGCCGGCTACTACGACCGCAGCCTCGCCCACGCGACCGGCGCGGTCGCCGTGATCCTCCACCCGAACGAGGTCGTCGACGCCGTGCCCCACGACGTCCATGACCTTCCCGTCGACGCCGTCATCACCGCCGACGAACTGATCCTCCCCCGCCCCTGAGCGGCCCCCGCCCACACACCGCGGACACCCCGCGACCGAACGGGCACCCCCGGCCGAAAAAGATGGAACCGATCGTGCCCCGCGCGCGTCCAATGCATTGAGGAACAACGCACCGGGAACACACCGGAATAACACGAGGAAAGGGCGGGGATCATGCGGGGGACGGATCACGGACGGGGCGGCGGCGACACGACCACCGGCCGCACCCGGCGGGGAGGGCGGCTGACTCCCCGCAGGCGTCGCCAAGCAATCGCCGCGGGCCTGATGGCGCTGGCCATCGCCGTCGCGGCGCGGGACCTGGCCACCCCGGACGCCGGCACGACCGAAGTCGTCGTGGCCGCCCGGGACGTCGCCGCTGGGACGGCCATCGCCGAAGCCGACGTGACCGTCGCGGCGGTACCCGAGGAACACGTCCCCGACCGGGCGCTGGCCACCGTCGACGACGTCATCGGGGCGACGCCGGCCGGACCGTTGACGCGCGGGGAAATCCTCACCGAACCCCGATTCGCCGGAATGGCCCTGGCCGAAGCACTCACCGGCATCGCCGACGCGCACATCGTCGCCGTCGCTCCCCGCGACGCCGGACTCGCGCCGATGCTGCGCACCGGAGACATCGTGGACGTGCTCGCCCCCGGGCCCGAAGCGGGATCGGCGCGGCCCGTCGCCAACGGGGCCCGGGTCGTGCTTTCCGACGACGACGGCGTCGTCCTCCTCGCCCTCCCGCCCGGCGCCGCGGCGACCGTCGCATCCGCCGGCCTCGACCTGCCGCTGACGCTGGTGCTGTCCCGATGACCGGCACTCACCCCAACCGCAAATCAACAGAAACAGATAATTCGAAGGACAGAGATGTGGTTTCGATGCGGGGTTACACACTGGCCAAAACCCGAGGAAGCGTCGACGAAAACGCTGGTTAACAAAAGGCGAAGCGAACGGCGTTTTGTGATGTCCACCCCAATGGGGTGCTTTTCCGAAGTTGACCGATTATGTTGTATTCGTCAAGCCTCCGCAACGAAGGGAAACACCATGCTTTCGGGCTTCAAGGAATTCATCATGCGCGGCAACGTCATCGACCTCGCGGTCGGTGTCGTCATCGGTGCCGCCTTCACCGCCATCGTCACGGCTTTCACCGACAGCCTGCTCGAGCCGCTGCTCAACGCCATCGGCGGCGCCGAGGTCACCGGCCTCGGCTTCGAGATCATCAAGGACAACCCGTCGACCTACCTCGACTTCGCCGCCGTCATCACCGCAGTGATCAACTTCCTGCTCGTCGCCGCCGTCGTCTACTTCGTCATCGTCGCCCCGATGAACAAGTTCAACGAGATGCGCGAGGCCAAGCTGCAGACCTCGGCCGAGGAAGAGGTCACCGAGGCCGACCTGCTCACCGAGATCCGCGACCTGCTGGCCAAGCAGTCCGGCACCCCGGACTCCGCCCTGAACAAGAACCTCGACGGCGACGCCTAAGACGCGAGACGCCCGGCCCCCTTCGCGAGGAGCACGGCGGAGCCCCAACGAACGATGGGCCCGCGGCACGCGGACGCGGCCCGGAGCTCAGCCCCAGTGGGGCGGCATCTCGCCCCGCCAAAACCCCTCATCGAAATCCCGGACATCGTCCGGGGATTCCGGTGGGGGGTTTCCCCTTTCCAGCCGGGCGGTGGTCGCCGACTTCTTCGCGGCATTCTTCGCCGAATTCTTCACGGTGAACGCCGCCGGGGCCGCCCCCGCACGGCGACGGTGACGCCGACGACGGCGCCCCGAAGCACTCCCCCCTGCGTCGGTCACACCCGCCACCGGCCCAAATCCTCGATGACGTGCGAAACCAGCGGGCCCAACGTCGCCATGCCGTCACGGACGGCGGCGCGGCTGTCCGCAAGATTCACCACCACGGTCGACCCCGAAACGCCGGCCAGACCACGGGACAGGCCCGCCTCCGTCGAACCGGCCGCCAAACCCGACGCCCGCAGCGCCTGCTCGATGCCTCCGAGACGGCGGTCCAGGACCTTGCGGGTCGCCTCCGGCACCAGGTCACGCGGACCGACGCCCACGCCGCCGACCGTGACCACCAGATCGGCGCCGCCGACGACGGCGGTCTCCAGGGCCTTGCGCACCTGGCGCTTCTCCGACGGGGCCGTTACCACCGCATCGACGCGGTAGCCGTCCTCCTCCAGCAGCTCGACCATCAACTCGCCGGTGCGCTCATCATCCGCGGCACGGTCGCCCACCAACACCACCAACGCGCGGCGGGTCTGCGTCTCCGTGGCGATCTCCCGCTCGATGGCCGCGAGATTGCCCTCGTCCGGCTCCAAGTCGGCCTCCAGGGCCTCGCCGCCGTAACGCTCGGCGTCGTCCAATTCACCCATGTCGCATTCCTTGTCGCATATCAATCACGTCGCGTACCAGCCGCCGAACGGTTGCGGACCATCCGCCGTGACACCGTCTTTCCGCCGGCGTCACTCGCGGGCCGCCTCCAACGTGACATCGATGGTGCGCATTCCGCGCCCGTCTTCGTCCGTCACGGTCAGTGTGACAGTATCCCCGACCGCACGCGACCTGATCGCGGCAATCAGGGCGATGCCGGAGTCGACCCTGCGATCATCTACTTTCACCACCAAATCTCCGGGCCGCAAGCCCCCGCGCTCGGCCGCACCCCCGGGCGTGACGTCGCCGACGAGCGCTCCCGGCAACTGCGAACGGGTGTCGATGGCGGCGTTGATGGCCGGCATCTGCACCGATCCCTGGTCGATGAGCTCGTCGGCGATGCGGCGGGCCTGATTCACCGGGATGGCGAAGCCCAGGCCGATGCTGCCGGCCTCTTCGCCGGCGCCGTTGGATGCGATGACGCTGGGCACGCCGATGAGGTTGCCGGACAGATCCACCAACGCACCGCCCGAATTGCCCGGGTTGATGGCCGCGTCGGTCTGGATCGCGTCGATGACCGTCGACTCGCCGCCCTCGCCGCCGACCGCCACCGGCCGGTTGAGGGCGGAAACGATGCCCGACGTCACCGTCGACGTCAGTCCCAGCGGCGAACCGACGGCGACGACCTCCTGGCCGACCGACACCTTCGACGAATCGCCCAGCGAAATCGGGCGGAGGTCGTTGACGTCGCTGACCCGGATGACCGCGATGTCGCTGGGACCGTGGCCCGCGACGTATTCGGCCGGGTGGGTGGTGCCGTCGTTGAGCAGGACCGTCATGCGTGCGCCCGGTTGCTGGGCGTCGCCCACCACGTGCTGGTTCGTCAGCACCAGGCCGTCGGACGACAACACCGAACCCGATCCCGACGACGTCCCCCGGGGCGTGGACACCTGAATGGACACGACGCTGTCCAGCGCCGCCTGGGCGGCCGCCTCGATCGACCCCTCCGGCGCGGGTTCGGAGCGGGTGGCGCCTGGCTCTTCGAGAGCGTTGGTCACCTCCGAATCCCGAGCCGGCGACGAACCGGACTGGCCGGCGGTGACGATGGTCGCGGTGACGCCGCCGACGGCAGCGGAGGCCAGCATGAGCGCCGCGATGCCCAGGGCGCCGATGCCCTTCGCCTTCTTGGCGGTGCCGTTGCCGACACCGCCCTGTTCACCGAAACCGCCGGCCCCCATCGGTGCGCCGGATGCGCCCTGGCCGTGGTCGATGTGGCCGCCGTGGGAGGAAGGCGAACCGAATCCACCCTGCCGCGAATTATTGGACCACGCCCCCCAGGACGAGCCGCCGCCCGCCCCCGCACCGACACCCGCACCGGCACCGGCACCGGCACCCGATCCCGGCCCCGGCGAGCCCGGAAATCCCGGTCTGCCCGACGTGGAGGAATGCGGTTCGATGCGCCCGGGGCCCGACGCGTCGCCGGTTCCCCCGTTCGGGCGAAAGTCTTCGTTTGCCATGCGGATAACCATGCCTTTTCGAACTGACAAGACGCTGAGAGCCCACTGCGTTGCGGCCATGAACTTGGCCCCTTCGGGGGGACTCTACGCTTCGATGACGGGCTCCCCGGTTCGGGTGGCGGAACCGGGAAGTCGAACCCGCATGAGCGTGCCGCCGTCGTCGGAATCCTCCACCGCGATGGTGCCGCCGTGGCGGACGATGACCTGCTTGACGATCGCCAGCCCGAGACCCGACCCCGGCATCGACCGGGACTGGATCGCACGGTAGAAGCGGTCGAAGATTTTGGCGCGCTCCTCCTCGGGAATGCCCGGGCCGGAGTCGGCGACGGTGAGTTCCACCAGGTTTTCGCTGACCGGCCGCAAACCGATGCGCACGGTGCCGCCTTCCGGCGACCACTTCGCGGCGTTGTCCATGAGGTTGAGCACCGCGCGCCCCAGGGCGGCGGGGTCGCCGAAGAGGAACCAGTCGTTGAGTTTGAGGATGAACGTCACGTCCGGACGGCGCCGCTCGACGCGTTCGAGGGACGTCTCGATGACGTCGACGACGTCGACCTCCTCGATCACCTGCTGCGGGCCGTCCTCGCGCGCCAGGTCGACGAGGTCGCCGACGAGCGTCGACAATTCCTCGATCTGGGCGATGACGTCGGCTTCGAGTTCCTCGCGGTCCTTCGCGGAAATGGTGGCGCCGGACCGCGACGCCATCATGAGCAGCTCGACGTTCGTGCGCAGCGACGTCAGCGGGGTCTTGAGCTCATGGCCGGCGTCGGCGACGAGCTCCGCCTGCTTGGTTCGCGACGCCTGCAGCGCCGCGAGCATCTCGTTGAACGATCGGGTGAATCGGGCGAGCTCATCCTGCCCGTGCACCGGGATGGGCCGCAGTTCGTCGGTCTCGGCGATGCGGTCGGCCGCCCGCCGCAGCCGCGCGATCTGCCGCAGGCCCGCCGTCGCCACCGTGATGCCGGCGGCCAGGGCGAAGAACACGCCGATCGCGGATATCACCACGAGGACGCCGCCGAGCGACCGCAGCACCGCATTCGTCGAATCGAGGCTGTACGCCAGCACCAGCGTCGCCCCCGACGGGTCGTGGATGGCGTAGATGCGCTTGTTGCTGAACTCGTCGGTGCGCAGCGACTCCATGCGGTTGCCGCTGATGACGGCCCACTCGGGCCCGCCGATGTTGATGGTGCCGCCGCGCCCGGTGACGCTGTCGCGGGCGAAGAAGATGGCGTCGAGGTCGGGGTTGAGGATCTTCAGCGAATCGGCCGTCACGATCGGTTCGATGGCGAATTCCGACGCGTAGGGCGAGTTGAGCAGCTGCGTCGCCTGCCTCTTGAGGTTCTCGTCGACCTCCCGGTACAGCGTCGCCTGCACCGTGACGAACGCGGCGAGCGTCATCAGGCCGACGGAGGCGGCGACGATGAGGGCGGTGAGCAGCGTCAGCCGCCACCGCAGCGACACCCGGTGACCGAATCCCGAGTTGAAGGCCCGGTCGAACGCTTCGTCGTCCACGCTTGACGACGATCTCCCCTTCTTGTCCTCCCGGCCGGCTTTCCCATTTTTGGCGGATTTCCCCGCCTTGTCGCCGTTGCCGTTGATTCCCGTCATTCCCTGCCACGACGGCTTCGACGCCGCCGGGCCGTCGGTCTCCGGCGCACTCGCCCCCGGGGCCGCTTCCGCCTCCGCGTCGGCGTCGTAAAGCGAATCGGCGGAGGACGAACGACGCCCGCCGCCGGAACGGCGCAGCATCACGGTGCGGTCTCCCGCAGGACGTAACCGACGCCGCGGACGGTGTGGATCAACCGCGGCTCGCCGTCGGCCTCGGTCTTGCGGCGCAGATACCCGATGTACACCTCCAACGCGTTTCCGGAGGTCGGGAAGTCATAGCCCCACACGTCCTCGAGGATCGACGTGCGCGACAGCACGCGACGCGGGTTGTTCATCAGCAACTCCAGCAACGCGAACTCCGTGCGGGTCAAACTGATGGCCCGCTCGCCGCGGAAGACCTCCCGCGTGTCCGGATCGAGGCTGAGGTCCTCGAACTTCAGGACCACCGGCTCCTGGCTCGTCGTGGGTTCCAACGCCGCGCGACGCAGCAGGGAACGCACCCGGGCCAGCAACTCCTCCAGCGCGAACGGCTTGGGCAGGTAATCGTCGGCGCCGGCATCGAGGCCCGAGACGCGCTCGGACACGGAATCGCGGGCGGTGAGCATGAGCACCGGCAGATCGTCGCCCTCGCTGCGCAGGCGGCGGCACACGTCGAGGCCGTCGAGCTTGGGCATCATCACATCCAGGATCGCCAGGTCGGGCCGGTCCGACGCGATCTTCGACAGCGCCTGCTCCCCGTCCTCCGCCAGGTCGACCGTGTACCCGTTGAACGTCAGCGACCTCCGCAACGACTCACGCACGGCCTGATCGTCGTCCACCACCAAAATCTTCATGGTCCCATTGTGCCGTGAACGGCTGAGTCGGCGCTGAGAGCAACGCCCGGGAAAGCCGAAGACCCGTCCCCCACGCGGGGAACGGGTCTTCGGGGCAAAGCCTGAAAAGCCTGCGGCCGACCGGGACCGCTCGAAGTCAGCTAGAACTGCTTGACGTCGACCAGGCCGAGCTGGGCGGCCTTGACCAGGCGGCGGGGCACCATGTGCACCTGACCGTCGATCTTGACCTCCTGGAGGGCGACGTTGTCAGCCTTCCACTGGGAACGGCGGGCGCGGGTATTGGCCCGCGACATGCGGCGCTTGGGGACTGCCATGTGGGTTTACCCTCCTTCTTAGTTCTTCTTGGACCGGCGCGGAACGCGGTTGCCGTAACGACGCTGGAACTTCTCGACGCGGCCGGCGGTGTCCATGACACGCTGGGCGCCGGTCCAGAACGGGTGCGACTCGGAAGTCACGTCGACGACGATGAGCGGGTACTCATTGCCGTCCTCCCACTGGACGGTGCGGCCGGAAGTGGCCGTGGAGCGGGTCAGGAACTGCGTTCCGGTACCCGCATCCTGGAAGACCACCGGGTGGTAGTCGGGGTGGATGTCCTTCTTCATGCTTCGATTCCCTCAGGATTGAACTTCGGGTCGCTTCCGGGCGGCGCGGGCGGACTTTTGCTTTGCGACGTATCATTCGCCGTGGAGCGTGAGTCACGCCGGGGCCCGGATCGTGCCCGAGTTGGGTTCGTATGCGTGCACCATCGCCGCTGCTGTCGGCGATGAACCCCTAGCACCCTACACGCAGGGGCGCCGATAAGGAAAAACGCCGGGGCGCCCCCATCCTCCCCGACGGCGACTCCCAGTCGACTGCCCCCATTCCTTAAAGGGTTGCTTGCCGACGCGAACCGAGGCGCATGCACCCGCGCGGTTCCCGGCGCTCTTCCCCGCCCGCATCCCCGCCCGCATCCCCGCCCGCTTCCAGGCGATTAGGAATCCGACGGGGGCCACCTGTAGGGTAAGTCCTCGCTGTTGTCTGTTCATTCGTTTTACGCCCAGTGCCCTGGCACGACGGCGCCCCGGATCAGAAGAGCACTCCCCCTCCGAGCACCTGAGCAGTGTTCACGCACGTACCGCCTCGCACCGCGACCGGCACCACGAGCAGGAGGGGAAGCCGCGATTCTGCCCCCGGCGTGGCGCGTTGGAGCCGGCTGATGGGCGGCTAGGAAGCAAAGGAAAGCCCATGTCGGCGATTTGCCAGGTCACGGGACGGAAGCCGAGCTTCGGCAAGACCGTCTCCCACTCGCACCGGCGCACGTCGCGCCGTTGGAACCCCAACGTGCAGCGCAAGAAGTTCTACCTCGCCTCCGAGGGGCGCACCATCACCCTGACGGTGTCCCCGAAGGGTCTGAAGACCATCGACAAGTACGGGATCGAGGCCGTCGTGGCCCAGATCCGCGCACGTGGGGAGAAGATCTAAATGGCCCGCAATGACATTCGTCCCATCATCAAGCTGAAGTCGACCGCGGGTACGGGTTACACGTACGTCACGCGGAAGAACAAGCGGAACAACCCGGATCGCATCACCCTGAAGAAGTACGATCCGATCGCCCGCAAGCACGTCGAATTCCGCGAGGAGCGCTAACTCATGGCCAAGAAGTCCAAGATCGCCAAGAACGAGCAGCGCAAGGAGATCGTCGCCCGCTACGCGGAGCGTCGCGCTGAGCTCAAGGCCATCATCAAGTCCCCGAACACCTCCGACGAGGATCGTGCCGAGGCGCAGTTCGAGCTGAACCGTCAGCCGCGCGACGCCTCCCCCGTCCGCGTCCGCAACCGTGACGCCGCCGACGGCCGCCCGCGTGGTTACCTGCGCAAGTTCGGCCTGTCCCGCGTCCGCGTCCGTGAGATGGCCCACCGTGGCGAGCTCCCGGGCGTCCGTAAGTCCAGCTGGTAAGAGGGAGACACTCACATGAAGCGCAACCACGGCAACAAGAAGGCGCGGATGGAGCAGTCCCGCCGCCCGAAGAAGAACCCCCTCAAGGCCGCCGGCGTTGAGAAGGTCGATTACAAGGACATCAACCTGCTGCGTCAGTTCATCTCCGACCGGGGCAAGATCCGCTCCCGTCGCGTGACCGGCCTGACCCCGCAGCAGCAGCGCCAGGTCGCCACCGCGGTCAAGAACGCCCGCGAGATGGCTCTCCTGCCGTTCACCAGCCGCTAAATCGGCTGGGCGGCGGGG
>NZ_KV787148.1:63623-96002 GCF_001807025.1 Corynebacterium sp. HMSC11E11
CCGCTAAATCGGCTGGTCGGCGGGAGCCGATCGATCGACAACCGCCGCAAGGCCGATTCACGCGCTGGCCGCATGACGTTGAACATGCGATGACAGCGTAAACGGACCCGAGTCCGCCTCCCCGACGGGAGGTGGCCGGGTCCGTTTTCATATGCTCGCACTGGTTCCTCTCCCCTCCCTCCCCACCTTTCTTCTCACCCCTTCATCCCGCGCTCCCTTCCTTTTCTTTCCCCGAAAGGCCCACCCCCATGCCCGACCTGATGCAGATCCTCACCGGCTTCGGTTCGGTGGCGGTGATCATCACCATCGGCTGGTTGGTCGGCCGGGCCGGGGTGCTGGGCAAGAGCGGCGGCTACGCGCTGAACATGGTCGTCTACTGGGTGGCCATGCCGTGCATGCTGCTGCACACGCTGGCGACGTCGGACACGGGCGCGGCCCTCGGGTCGGCGTTCGCGGTGGCCGCCGGGTCGGCGTTGACGGTGGCGGCCATCTACATGCTCATCGCACGCCCGCTCGTGGGGCAACGGGGGCCGGAGCGGGTCGTCGGCGCGATGTCGTCGAGCTACAACAACGTCGCGAATCTGGGCATCCCCATCGCGACGGCGGTGTTGCACGATGCGACGGCGATCGTGCCGGCGCTGATCTTCCAGATCGCGTTCTACGCGCCGATCTGCCTGACGGTGTTGGACATTCTCACGTCACGCCATGGCCGCCTGGACCTTCGCCGCACGCTGATGACGCCCCTGAAGAACCCGATCTTCGTCGGCGCGGCGCTCGGCCTGGCCGCCGGCACGTTGCCCGACGGCGTGCCGACGGTGCTGGCCTCCCCCATCGGCCTGCTCGGCCAGGCCGCCGTGCCGATGGCGCTGCTGGCGTTCGGCATCGGACTGCACGGGGCGGCGGTGCTGCGCAAGGGCACGTCGCCGCGGCGGGCGGTCGTCTTGTCGTCGGTGCTGAAGAACCTTGGCCAGCCGCTGATGGCATGGTTCATCGCGTCGGTGTTGCTGGGGATGGAGGGCCATGCGTTGCTGGCGGCGGTGGTCATCGCGGCGTTGCCGACGGCGCAGAACGTCTACACGTTCTCCTCCCGGTTCGGGCGCGGCACCGTCCAGGCCCGCGACTCGGCGGTGGTGACCACGCTCGCCTGCGTCCCGGTCGTGCTCGTCATCGCGTTGCTGCTGGGCTGACCGTCCGTCGACGCCCGCCGCCGGATTCGGTTTCGTCGCTACCCTTGGGGTCGTGGAACTGCTCAAGGAACTCCTGTCCGCCGACCCTTCCGTCCCGCGCATCACCTGCTACGACGAAACCACTGGTGGCCGCACCGATTTGAGTGCCATCACCCTGGACAATTGGGCGTCGAAGATCGCCAACATGCTTCACGACGAGTTCGACCTGGAGCCCGGAGACAGCGCCTGGGTGGATCTGCCGCCCATCTGGCAGGCCGCGTGCCTCGTCGTCGGGGCCGAGAGGGCGGGAGTGGAGCTCAACGACGAAGATCCCCTGGTGGTGTTCACCACCGTGGGCAAGTTGTCGGAGTGGGAGGAGAAGTTCCCCGACGCGTATCTGGCCGCCGTCACCGACGATGTCTTCGGCCGCGGCGTGGTAGAGACCGGCGGCGAAATCCCGCCGGGCGTCGTCGACTTCGGGCCGGAGGTGCGGTTGCACCCGGACGCGTACATCGGCATGGGGCCCGATGAGGGACAGGTGCTCGTGGATGACTCGACGCCCGCCGAACTTGTGTCGCGGGCCCGCGACGTCGCGAACAACGCCGGACTCGACGACGGCGCCCGCGTCATCTCCGCCGGTTGGTCCGGTGGCCCGACCGCCGACGATTGGATCCGCTGCGTGCTCGCCGCATGGTCCGTGGACGGGGCGGCGGTCATCGTGCGCGGCGGCGACGACGAGCGAATCGCCCGCATCGCCGACATCGAGAAGGCCCGGCCGCTGGAGTAGCGGACGGGCCGTCGCCAAGCAATGCCGTGCAGCGGTTCGGGCGCATGGTGCCGTGAAGCGGTGCCGCCCGAGTCGCCGTTTCTGCTTCTCCTACTTCACGTCGCGGCGGGCCGCCACGATGATGCCGCCGCCGATGACCGCGACCGACCAGGCGGCGAGCACGAGGCCGGCGTGGACGTTGGAGACGCCGATGTCCATCATGCCCAGGAGCTGGCGCGACGCGGTCCACGGCAGGTACTCGGTCAGCTTGTTCAGGAACTCGATCGGCACCGTACCGAGCGCCACCTCGACGAGGAGGATCCACGCCACCGGCAGGCCCGTCGCCACCGCAGTGACCGGGACGAGCATGCCGACGGCCGAGCCGATCACCGTCCACAGCAGCAGAATGCCGATGTGCGCCGCCGCGCCGCCGAACCCCTCCGGCACGAGGGCCCCGACCGCGGCGAGGAACCCGGCCGCGATTGCGAACCCGGCGACGATGGCCACGCCCACGACGATGACCTGCGCCACCATCCGCGCGACATGCACGCCGGGGCGGCTGTTGGACGTCAGGTAACCGAAGGCGATGCGGCGTCCGGCGATCTCCGCCGCGGAGCCGCCGGCGGCGAAGATCATCGCCACGATCACCGCGAAGTCGGAGCCGAGCAGCACGTCGGGCAGCGTCGGTTCGAACCTGAACTCCGTCGCCGCCCCGCGCGTGCCCAGCCACATCAGCATCGGGATGCCCGCCATGATCGCCACGATGGCCAAGGCGTATCCCCACGTCGCCCGCAGATTGAGCAGGCGGCCGAGTTCCGAGCCGAGCAGGTTCAGCGGGCCGGGGACGGAGGCGGACGAGGCGCCGTTGGCCGAAGCGGTGTTGGCCGGGGCAGCCCCAGCCGAGGCGGTGTTGGTCGACGCAGTGCCACTCGGCGATGCCGCAGCAGTCGTGGAAGGGGCGGTCGTCGACGAAGGGGCGGTCGTGGAAGTGGTGGTGGTCGAGGAAGTGGTGGTCATGATGGTTCTCCTGAAGTCGTGGCGTGGATTCCGTTGAGGCCGTGGATTCCGTTGAGGCCGTGGGTTCCGCCGGGGTTGTGCGACTGCGGCCGGGCCGCTCAGGCGACGGCCGCGCCCGGGCTGCTCAGGCGGCGGCCGTACCCGGGTAGTTGCCTGCGGTGGCGGCGTCGGCGGCGGTTCCGTATTCGGCGTGCTCGGAGGCGACGGACCAGTAGGCCTCTTCGAGGGAAGCGTGGCCTCGCAGCAGCTCGTCCTTGTCCCATTCACCGACGAGGCGGCCCTTGCCGATGATCACGAGTCGGTCGGCGGTGACCTCCATCTCGGACAGGAGGTGGGAAGACACCAGCACGGAGCGGCCTTCGTCGGCGAAGGCGCGGATGGACTTGCGGATCCAGCGGATGCCGTCGGGGTCGAGGCCGTTGACGGGTTCGTCGAGGACGAGGTGCGTCGGGTCGCCGAGCATCGCGGTGGCCAGGCCGAGGCGCTGCTTCATGCCGAGGGAGAATCCCCCGATCCGCTTGCCTGCGACGGATTCGAGGCCGACGAGGGCGAGGCAGTCGTCGACTCGGGTGTCGTCGAGGGCGGCGGCGCGGGCGACGGACCGCAGGTGGCCGCGGGCGGTGAGCTTGGGGTTCATCCACCCGGCGTCGAGCATGGCGCCGACGACGCGCGCCGGCGCACGGTAGCCGGTCAGCGGTCGACCATCGATGAGAGCTTCGCCGCGGTCGATGCGGTCGAGACCTAGCATGCAGCGCATGGTCGTGGATTTGCCGGAACCGTTGGGGCCGAGGAAACCGGTGACTGCCCCGTTGGGGACGGTGAAGCTGAGGTCGTCGATGATGCGGGTGCGGCCGTAGGACTTGGTGAGATTCCTGATTTCGAACATGACCCCATGCTCATCGAAATGCGGATGCGCCAAATCGCCCCACGGGATGGTTTCCGCAGGTCGATTTGGCGCTGCCGGGTCATACCGGGGTACTAGACGCATCATCCGGGTTATTTCGCCGGTCGTGCACGGGTTGCCGCCGCTGCTCCCGATCCGGTTCCCGATCACGCTCGCCGGTCCGTTCCCGTTCCCGTCTGCGGTTTTCCCTGCATTGTTCCCTGCGGTTTTCCCTGCATTGCTCCCTGCGGTTTTCCCTGCGGATCACCCGACCGGGGTTGCACCACCCCGCCGGATGCTCGTTTTCGGCCGGATTGCGCTCGGGATCCATCGATCTCGGGGGCTTCCACACCACGCGGGGCTCCCCGGGCCCGTTGCCCGGGCGGGACCACCACTTGTCGGGGTCGGTCCGCGAGTCGTCGGTGTTGGCGTGGGTACCGGGGCCGACGAACGTGAAGTTCGGCAGGTCGGTCGTTCCGCCGAACTTCCATCCCCGGATGTGATGCATGTGGCACGAGGCGGCCGGCGCCGATGTCATGGGCGCCGAGCTCATCCCCTCCTCCCCGAAGAGAGCGAGGTACTGGTCCATCGACCCGAGCCTCCGCGACCGCCCGAAATACAGGGTTCGCCCCTGGAAATCGAGGACCTGCAGGAACAGGTTGCGGGCGTCGCAATGCTCGACGGCGTCCGCCACCGTCATCTGAACGTTCGTGTCGGTGGAGGCGGTTCCGTTGAGCGCCAGCAGCTCCGCCAACGTGGTCACCGCGACGATCGAGGTCGTCCCCCGGGCCGGCGCAAGGCGACCGCGTTTCCGCTTCCGCTTCTTTCCGTCTCCGTGGTCCGGGATGTCATAGAGGGTGTCGGCATCGGCGCCGAAGTTCGGGTCGACGACCTGGCCACAACCTCCCGACGGGGAATCATCCTCGGGCCCGCCGCCCTCCTCGGGCGCTCCGCCGTCCGGTTTCGAACCCCACCCTTCACCGCCGGTCGGATCGGCTCCGCGGCCGAACCCCGCGGCCAAAGCGGCTTCCACGGCGTCATGGAGTCGCTGGGACGGCGTGCGCGGGTCATCGGCGGCGTCGTCAAGCAAACCACCGGGCCGCCCGTGATCGGCCGCAAGCCTCTTGAACAGCGCGGCCAAATGCGGCGTGAGGTGGCCGTAGATCTTGCTCATCCCGTCGTAACCCTGCTTGCCCACGCGGATCGAACGGTTACGCTTGCGATCCTCGTCGGTGTACGGGTCATCGATCCCGAACAGCGCACGCAGCATCGTCCCGAGCTGATCGAGGTCATCGACGCGGACCTTCTCCACCAGCTCGGCGATGTGCGGATCCGCCTTTTCGGTGAGTTCCGCCTGAATCGCCGCCGGCATCGAACGAATCGCCCGGTCGATCTTCTCCACCGCGTCGGCGCCGATGACACCCTGTTCCACCTTCTCCCGCACCGCCGGCATGTACTCCGGATTGCCGGAGGAACCGGGCCAGGACTCCCACTGGTGCAGCCGATGGTGCGCCGCAGCCCGCCGACGCCCCTCGGCGCGCGACGTGTTCGCGCACTCCGCGAACGTGCGGCCCACTCCCCGATCCGTCACATGGTGGTGCGTCCGATGCGCCTTCATGAACTCCGCATCGATGATGGCCATCCGCTTGCGCGCCCGCTCCAGGGCCTCGTACGCATCGTCCACCTGCTGGCGGTCCAGCCGGTCCCAGCCGCCGGTCGCGACCTCCACCGCCTCGCCGATGGTGGCGATGGCGGCGAGGAGATCCGTGGCGCATTCCGCAGGTCCGGTCATGCCCCCATCATCAGGCAGCTTGACGACGACCACAACCCGAAAATCGCACTTTTTTTCGATTTTTTACGAGCCGCGAAAATCAATCCCCCAAATCGCGCCTCCCGCAAGAGTTTTATCATCGTCGCACGTCAAACATGCCACTACCCCCGCCCATTACACCCGCTACTGCACTTTCAAAGAATCAGAGGCAGTTGTCACTCCCGTTCGAATACGAGTGCCGCGGCGGGCTCGATGTGGCTCCCGAAAACCCACCATCTGTTCGCCACACCCGGCCGGTTCCGGGCCCTTCCGATCCGGTTCCGGTCCCCTGCCAGCTCGAGGCCAGCCCCTCCGCCCCCTACTCCAGCTCGCCGACGCCGACGCGCCCGGTGCTCATCGCGAACAGCACGGCATGGACGCGGTCGCGGGCGCCGGTTTTCATCAGGATGCGCCCGACGTGCGTTTTCACGGTGGGCATCGCGATGTGCAGTTCCCCGGCGATTTCGGCGTTGGTGCGCCCGAGCGCGATGAGCCGCAGGATTTCCTCTTCACGCAGCGTCAGCGGGTCGGGCAGGTCGTCGCGGACGTGCACCTGTCCCGCCGTGTCGCTTGACGACGCCTCCGCCTCCCCGTCGTCCACCCCACCGGCGGCGGCGACCGGAGGCCCGTCCGCCACGGCACCGTCGGCACCGCCCAGCATCGGCCGGACCTGCGCGATCAGCCGCGCCGCCGACCGCGCCGACAGCGCAGAGTCTCCCGCCGCCACGTCCCGGATCGCGGCGAGCAGTTCCTCGGGGGCGGCGTCCTTGAGCAGGAACCCGGATGCGCCGGCGGCGATGGCGTCGGTGACGTACTCGTCGACGTCGAAAGTGGTCAGCACGAGAATCCTCGGCGTCGTGTCGTTGCCCGCCTCGCCGCCTTCAGCGAGGATTCGCCTCGTCGCCTCGATGCCGTCGAGGCCGGGCATGCGGATGTCCATGAGGATCACGTCCGGCGTCTCCTTCGCCGCCTGCGCCACCGCCGCGGCACCGTCGTCGGCCTGCCACACGACCTCCATGTCGTCCTGGGAATCGACGACCATCGCGAAACCGGCCCGCACCAGGGCCTGATCGTCGGCGAGCGCCACCCGGATCACGTCCACCGTCCCGTTCGCTCCGCTCATCCCGCTCACTCCACTCACCCCTTCGGCAACCGCGCGACGACGGTGAACTCGCCCGGCGCGTCATCGATCTCCAGCGTGCCGCCATGCAGCGCCACCCGCTCCCTCATGCCGGTGATCCCCCGGCCGATGCGGGGCTCGCCCCGGCTGCCCCGCGACGGTTCGACCTCCACGTTCCCGGTTCCCGCATCGTTGCGCACCGTGACGGTGCAGTCGCGTTTCCCCCACTCCAGTCGCACGTCGACGGCGACATGGCCTGCGTGCTTGAGCGCATTGGTGAGGGACTCCTGCACGATCCGGTAGATGGTCAGCTGCATCGTCGCGCCGACCGCCGGCCTCGTCCCCTCCTCGGTGAACGTCACGCGCAGCCCCGCCCTCGTCGATTCGGCGACGAGCTGCGGCAACGCGTCCAGTCCGGGCATCGGGGCATACTCCGCAGCCGATGCCGCGACAGTCTTTCCCGCGCCGTCCGATGCGGCCCCCGCCTCCCCGGCCCCGGCCGGCGACGGGCCGCTCGTGGCCTGCGACGGGCCGTCGTCAAGCAAGGAACCGTCCCCGAAATCAGCCGGATCACGCAACACCGACAGCAACTGCCGCATCTGCCCGAGGGAGTCGCGCGCCGTGGAGGCGATGTTCTCCAACGCCTCCACCGCCTTGTCCGGATTCTTCGCCGCGATGAAACGACCGCCGTCGGCCTGCGCGATGACGGCGGTGAGCGAATGGGCGACGATGTCGTGCATCTCGCGGGCGATGCGGGTGCGTTCGGCGATGGCGGCGAGCTCCACCCGATCGCGCAACGCCATCAACTCCCGGTCACGGCGGCGGCCGTTGAGGCCCAGCATCCAGAAAAAGCCCAGCACCGTCAGCGCAACCGGCGTCAGCACCAGGCCGACCTCCGGGGCGATGACCAGGTACCCGCCCTTGACCGCCAACGCCACCAGCACCCCGGCGGACACGGCGATCCACACCGGCACGAACCACCGGCGCGGCACGTGCCGGCCGAGGTGATGCATCGCGAAACAGGTGACGACGAACGACGTATACCCCGTCGGCAGCACCGCAAGGTGGAACGCGAGCAACGCCGGCAGCGCGATGTTCGCCACGTCCGGCCACACCCGCCGGACCGCGATGACGCCCCAGGCGACGATCACCCACGCCCAATGCACGCCGACCGCCCACTCCGGCACCGCGTCCTGCCCGGGCACGAACACCGGCGGGTCGTAGACGGAGGAATGGTCGAGGCCGACGCACAGGGCGAGCACCAAAGCGGCCAACACCGCATCGAACAGCGCCCCGGACCACGGGCGGCCGGGGCGCGCGGCGGCACCGGTGGCCGAGCGGACGGCCCGCGCGGCGCGGGAGATGCGTGTGTCGCGGGCGGCACGGTCTGCACGGTCGACGCGGTCGGTTACGGACATGGCCCACACGCTAGCGCGGCGGCGCCGTCATGCCGTCGTCCCCGGGTATGAATTCCCGCTGATGCCGCCCCACCGGAACCGCCCGCCGATGCGGCCGTCCCGTGACGGACCCCTCTGCTAGCTTGATCCCATGGCGACCGTCACTTTCGAACGCGCGCAGCTGACGTATCCCGGCGCGGACGCGCCCACCGTGAAGGGCCTCGATCTCGACATCGCGGACGGCGAGTTTCTGGTGCTCGTCGGCCCGTCGGGCTGCGGCAAGTCCACGTCCCTGCGGATGCTCGCGGGACTGGAGGAGGTGACGGCCGGACGGATCCTCATCGACGGCCGCGACGTCACCCACGATGATCCGAAGGACCGGGACATCGCGATGGTGTTCCAGAACTACGCCCTGTACCCGCACATGTCGGTCCGCGAGAACATGGGTTTCGCCCTGAAGTTGGCGAAGGTGGGCAAGGCCGAGCGCAACGCCCGCGTGGAGAAGGCCGCGGCGATGCTGGATCTCACTCCGTATCTGGACCGCAAGCCGAAGGACCTGTCGGGCGGGCAGCGGCAGCGGGTGGCCATGGGCCGGGCGATCGTCCGCGAGCCGCAGGTGTTCCTCATGGATGAGCCGCTGTCGAATCTCGACGCGAAGCTGCGCGTGCAGACCCGCACCCAGGTCGCCGCACTGCAGCGGGAGCTGGGGGTCACCACGGTGTACGTCACGCATGATCAGGTCGAGGCGATGACGATGGGCGACCGCGTGGCCGTCCTCGATGCCGGTGTTCTGCAGCAGGTCGCGCCGCCGAAGGAGCTCTATGCCCGGCCGGCGAACGTGTTCGTCGCGGGTTTCATCGGTTCCCCGGCGATGAACCTCCTGCGGGCGCGGCTTGACGACGATGCCGTCCTCTTCGGCGATCAGCGCATCCGGCTCGAAGGTGCCGTGGCGGAGCGTTTGCGGGGACGCGGCGGGGAGGTCGTCGTCGGCGTGCGGCCCGAGAATGCGGCGCTGGGCGACGGTCGCGAAGGCGGCGGGGGCATCGCGGCGACCGTCGCGCTCGTGGAGGAGCTCGGCGCGGATTCCTACGTGTACGCCCACCCGGACGAGGCCGTCGGCGGCGTCGGCGCGGATGCGGCCGAGCCGCTCATCGCCCGCGTCGGCGATGGCGCCGCTCCCCCGATCGGCACGCGAGTGTCCATCGTGGCGGATCCGACCAAGCTGCACCTGTTCGACGTCGAGACGGGCCTGCGACTGAACTGACCGGCCCGAAGGGCTTTGGCCGGGCTCTGGATGGGCTTTGGTCGGGCTCCCGTCGCGCTCCGGTCGGGCTCCGGCCGGCCTCCCGGACCTCGTCCGCGACGCGCGGTCTTCGGCGAAACCTTAAATGACCCTGTGTTTTACCCCACATAGCATTTAAACTCGACGACGAACCCCGATTGCCGGGGACGTTCACGGACACGAAAGGACGACCATCATGGTCTCATTCCGCACGTCGCTGCTCGCGGGCCTCGCCGTTTCCGGCCTGGTCCTCGCGGGCTGCTCCTCCGACGACAACGGTGGCATGGACAATCCCGCGGCCGAGGAGGGCCAGGACGCCCGCGGCCCGATCACCTTCGCGATGGGCAAGAACGACATCGAGAAGGTCCAGAAGATCGCGGAGCGCTGGAACGCCGACAACCCCGACGAAAAGGTCACCGTCCACGAGCTCGCCGGTGAAGCCGACGCCCAGCACGAAACCCTCGTCCAGTCGCTCGAGGCGTCGTCCGACGAGTTCGACGTGATGGCCCTCGACGTCACCTGGACCGCCGAGTTCGCCGCCAACGGCTACCTCGTGCCGCTGCAGGACGCCATGAAGGTCGACACCTCCGGTCTGCTCCAGCCGGCCGTGGACTCCGCGACCTACAACGGCACGGTCTACGCGGTGCCGCAGAACACCAACGGCCAGCTGCTGTTCCGCAACACCGAGCTCATCCCCGAGGCCCCGGAGAACTGGGATGCCCTGCGCGAATCGTGCGAGCCGCTGCCGGAGGACAAGGGCTGCCTGACCCTGCAGCTGTCGCAGTACGAGGGCCTGAGCGTCAACACCCTCGACGCCATCCACGCCTGGGGCGGTTCCCTCATCGACGACGAGGGCAACGTCACCGTCGACACCCCGGAGGCCAAGGCCGGCCTGCAGGCGCTGGTCGACGCCTACGGCGACGGCACGATCACCAAGGCCTCCACCGGTGCCACGGAGGAGGAGACGCTGCAGGCCTTCACCAACGAAGAGTCCGCGTACGCCGTGAACTGGCCGTACATGTTCGACGCCGCCGAGGACACCCCGGTGGGCGGAAAGTTCGAGGTCACCCCGCTGGTCGGCCCGGACGGCGTGGGCGTGTCCACGCTGGGCGGCTACAACAACGGCATCAACGCCCACTCGAAGAACAAGGCCACGGCCCGCGACTTCATCGAATACATCATCTCGGAGGAGAGCCAGATGGGCTTCGCCGAGGAGTCCTTCCCCCCGGTGCTCGCCTCCATCTACGACGACGAGTCGCTGGTCGAGCAGTTCCCGTACCTGCCGGCGCTGAAGGAGTCCCTGGAAAACGCGAAGCCGCGCCCGGTTTCCCCGTACTACAAGGCCATGACCAAGGCCATCCAGGACAACGCCTACGCCGCCATCAACGGCACCAAGGACGTCGACACGGCCATCGCCGACATGAAGGCCGCGCTCGAGCAGGCCGGCAACTAGAAGGAGAGTCGCGCGTGTCCACGTCGACCGTCGGCAAGCACCGAAAGCAGACGCCGCCAGGCGGCGCCGGGAACGAGACCCCCGACGGCGACGGACCGCCGTCGACGTCGGCGTCGAAACCGGCGTCGAAGCTGAAGGCCCTGTGGCTCATCGCCCCGGCGCTGACGGTGCTGGCGGTGGTGATCGGCTACCCGATCATCCGCGCGATCTTCCTGTCGTTCCAGGCCGACCGGCACATCGACCCCGACACGGGCATGTTCGTGGAGGGTGGTTTCGCCGGATTCCAGCACTACCTCTACTGGCTGACGCAGCGCTGCATGCTCGCCGACGGCACCGTCGGCACGTGCGCGCCCGGCACCCTGTCCACGGACTTCTGGCCCTCGGTGGGCATCACGTTGTTCTTCGCCGTGGTCACGGTGTCGCTGGAGACGCTGCTGGGCCTGGGCATGGCGCTGGTGATGGCCCGCGACTTCGTCGGACGCGGCATGCTGCGCGCGGCGGTCCTCATCCCCTGGGCGATCCCGACGGCCGTGACCGCCAAGCTGTGGCAGTTCATCTTCGCCGACTACGGCATCGCCAACGCGATCCTCGCGCCCTTCACCGACGAGGCGATCCGCTGGACCACGGACCCGTGGGCCGCGCGATCCGCGGTCATCGTCGCCGACGTGTGGAAGACGGCGCCGTTCATGGCGCTGCTCATCCTCGCCGGGCTGCAGATGATCCCGAAGGACGTGCACGAAGCCGCCCGCGTCGACGGCGCCACCACGTGGCAACGGTTCCGCCACATCACGCTTCCGCTGGTCAAGCCGGCGCTGATGGTGGCGGTGCTGTTCCGCACCCTCGACGCGCTGCGCATGTACGACCTGCCGGTGATCATGATCTCGTCGTCGTCGAACTCGCCGACCGCCACCATCTCGCAGCTGGTCGTCGAGGACATGCGCCAGGGCAACTTCAACTCCGCGTCGGCACTGTCGACGCTGGTGTTCCTGCTCATCTTCGGCGTCGCGTTCGTCATGATCCGCTTCCTCGGCGCCGACGTCTCCGGTTCCCGGGGCATGAAGAAGGCGAAGGTGAAGAAATGACCACCGGCAAACGCCTGCGCAGGTGGGCCGGCGATTACCTGGCCGTCATCCTCATCCTGGCGTGGGGCCTGGCCCCGTTCTACTGGATGCTGGTCACCGCCCTGCGCGACAAGGCGCACACGTTCGACACGACGCCGTGGTTCACCCACGTGACCACGCAGAACTTCGAGGACGCCCTGGCCACCGACAAGGGCAACGACTTCCTCGGGGCCATCGTCAACTCGCTGATCATCGGCGGAGCGACGACGCTGGTGGCGCTGGCGGTCGGCGTGTTCACCGCATACGCGCTGGCGCGGATGGACTTCCCGGGCAAGGGCTTCGTCACCGGCATCATCCTGGCGGCGTCGATGTTCCCCGGCATCGCGCTGGTGACGCCGCTGTTCCAGTTGTTCGGCGAGCTGAAGTGGATCGGCACGTACCAGGCGCTGATCATCCCGAACATTTCCTTCGTGCTGCCGTTGACGGTGTACACGCTGACCAGTTTCTTCCGCGACCTGCCGTGGGAGCTGGAGGAGGCCGCCCGCGTCGACGGCGCCACCCGCGGCCAGGCGTTTCGCATGGTGATCCTGCCGTTGGCCGCCCCAGCGCTGTTCACCACCGCGATTCTGGCGTTCGTGGCCACGTGGAACGAGTTCATGCTCGCCCGCCAGCTGTCGAACACCTCCACCGAGCCGGTCACCGTCGCCATCGCGCGGTTCACGGGCCCGTCGGCGTTCGAGTACCCGTACGCCGCGACGATGGCCGCCGGCGCGCTGGTGACCATCCCGCTGGTGATCATGGTGCTGATCTTCCAGAAGTGGATCGTCTCCGGCCTGACCGCCGGCGGCGTGAAGGCGTGACCGCGTTGGCATGACGACGTGTGCTCGTCCGCGCATGCTTGACGGCATTGCTTGACGACGTCCGCCGCACCGTGCCAGCCGCCTAGACTGGTCTCCCATGACCGGAACGCATCAACCCCGCCACGACGCCAAAACCCGCAGGATGCGGGTGGAGGCGGTGGCGGGGTTCATGTTCTTCTGGACCCTCGTCGTCGGCGGTTGGGCGGCCTATCGCATTGCCGTCGGTGCACCGTCGGTGCTCTTGAGTTTCGTGCTGCTGGTCTTCGTCGTCGTCGACGTGGTCATCTGGCGGAAGTGGCGGGACCTGGCCTAGATCGACTAACCAACAAATGGCAGAAAACCCCGTGACCGAACTCGGCTACAGCCGCAATACCCGGTCACAAGCCGTAACCACCATCGGGTCATGAGTCGCAATCACTACCGCTGCCCCCCGATCTGCCAGTCCACGCAACCGTTCAATGACCATACTCGAGTTGCCCTCGTCCAAAGCACCAGTCGGTTCATCGGCCAGTACGATCTTCGGATTCCGCAGTAGTAGACGGGCAATGGCGACTCGCTGCTGTTCACCACCCGACAATTCATGGACGGGGCGGTCAATTGCGCCCGACAAACCCACGACTTCCAACGCATGCTGAATCGCGGACACCGCAGCATGGCGCCTGGTTCGCCCAACGAGCGCAAGCGAAAGATTATATCGTACCGACCGATCAGAAACCAAAGCATAGTCCTGAAAAAGGTAGCCAACGTCATCCCTTCGGTATTTACGAGCCTGACGTCGACTCAACATGCGGACATCTCGACCGTCCACGAATATTGACCCCGCATCTGCCGTTTCCAATGAACCGATGCAGTTCAAAAGCGTTGATTTTCCACTTCCACTCTCACCCGTCACGGCGACCATGGACCCCGCCGACACTTCGAGGTCGAGACCCGACCATAGGACGCGCTGCCCATAACTCTTACTCAGATCGGAAACCGTAATCATTGAAGAACTCCTCGACGGATAGATAGTTCGCCATTTCGATTGAACGCATAGACCATAACCACAGTGGCCACGAACCCCAATCCAGCACCCAACAATACAAGTCCCGCCACGCCAGGAGTGATGACACTACTTCGCTGCAGAACATCAGCCGACGGGACGCCGTTCTCCAATGCGCGCCAAACCCGCCAGTTTCGATGAACGAGCCAGCCAATCGCGAGCCCCCCAAGGGCAAGCTCCATCCCCACTATAGACAATCGACCCGACCAGCCTCCCATTCCAAGCAAGAAGCGGACCCGCAAATCTCGAATACGGATGAGCTGATAAATCAAACAAATGGACACCGCAGACATAACCGTCAATGCAATCGCCACCGCGGCCACGATACCATTCGAACGGAATTCGGAGACCAACTGACGCCCGCTTTCCGCCCAGCTATCGACACGTGGACGAAAACCATGCACATTTCGCAGACCTTCAGGAGTTTGCAAGAAGCGACGTATATCCGCATCGCCTCGAAACAAGATCGTAGACTGGGTCACCCCGGCGGCCGTATTATAATCGCCAACAACCTCAGAGCCATTGGCAATAATAACGAGTAACGGATTTACGACGACGGAACGTGGCGATATCGCCGAACCGTCAGTGGAGAACGTAAAGACTTCACGACCACTTGGAATTGACTCGACCCGTTTTCGGACGGAGCTCGCATCCGAAAACTCAAGCTCTGCGGCCAAGCTATCCTCCGCCTGCCGCAAGGTCGAAGCAGCGCTCCCCTGAGGCACCGCTAGGACCACCTCGCCCACTTCTGGAAGAATGGATGGATCCACTTGAGCAATATCCTTCGCAAATTCCGAGTTGACGAGCACGATCGGCTGCTGATGCAGCCCACCATCCCTGCCGACGCTCCAGTGCGGATCTACCCGGTAAATGCGCCCCGCGCTCTCCACTTCACGCACCCAAGGTGCAATATCTCTTTCATGCCCGGGAACGCCTGAACGTATACTCAATGAGTACACATCGGAATGCGACTTCCACTTATCCACTTCCCCCTCCCGGCGGGCCAACTCCAACGAAAATGACCCCAACGCGGCCAGCGACGAAAAGGCTATGACCAGAGCGACTATTCGCACAATCTGAGCGCCAACAATGAGCCCGAGTCCCGAAATGCGGCCCTTCAATGCAGGAAGCACGCCTACCATACCCAAGATCAACCCAGCCAATACGGCGCCCCCCGCCAAAACAATCAACGAAATGACAAAGAAGGCAACGCTGATCAATGCGTAGGTCCCAAATTGCGCAAGGTTATTGTATGCCATCAGCATTGCGACGGTAGCGGCAACCGCGAACAGACACGGCCACAATGCCCCCCGTAGAGCCCTGCCGATCTCCGCCAAGACGATCTTCGACATGTCACGGCCGAGCATTCGCTGGACTGCAACATCATGCGAACGCGCGATCATATGGGCCGCCCCTAGGACGAGAACAAGAAGCAACACAAGACCGGTCATTATTACGATCGAACTTCCAAGCAGAACTTCTACCAGATAGTGATCCAGAACCTGCGCCCGATAACCCCGCCTCTCGAAGAATTCAGCGAAATCATGCTCAGCGCCGCTTGACCCATTTACATAATAGACGCCATGAACCGACTCCGACGGTGCGTCAACGAGCGAGCCCATTTGAATCTCACGCGAAGTACTAAATTCGGGATACCCATCGTCAACCCACTTGGATAGCGCGTCTCGCGAATCGCCCGGGGCCACATAAAGGTAAGTGATAGATCCGTCACCAAACGGGTCAACGCCCTCATAAATGAGGGACGCGCCAATATCAAGCGCATACTTCGATAGTTCCGCGCGTAGATTTGCGGCTTCCCTCTTACCTGAGTCATATTCAACCAATATTCCGCCGGTCGCCCACAAAGCACCACGCTCATCAAGTTCCCGCATCAGCTGGAATCCGAGAAGCAGGGAGGCCACCATGCAAGTCATGACCCCATAAGCAAGAAGGCTATTCGCGAACTTCATGCCACACTCCTCCGATACATGAAGTGGTCGCGCTTCCAGTTATTTGAAAGCGCGAGCACATCACCGCCGCCGAGCCATGGTTCAACAATGGCGATAGTAGGTCTTGTTTGCGAACGGAATTCCACTCTCTACTGCGGATGCATGGGACCAAGTATCTTATTGACGCAGCCGCTGTTCGACGTTGTTTTGCCGACGGCGGTCGATCCATGCCGAACACCGTTATGGAAGTAGTGAGACCACACGGTTCCACCTCCAACCCCGTGATCCCAGGTCCCTCCGTCCACATGGACAATCACTGCGCCAGCCACTCCCGTGCCGCCCACCATGGCGAGCCCACACACGATTCCAGCAACGCTTTTTCACATCTTCATCTCTTTCACCTCCCTTGCTTCGATAATTTGTGGCGACTGTAATTTGGTTACGCCTAGGATGTCAATAGGCAAAAGTATTTCCTTCACGCGTCCAACCGCTACTGGCCCGTTGACGTGTGCCGAGTACGTCGACGCGAAAACCGCAGCGCTCGATTGGTTGCCCACCCGGGGCTGCGGTTAAGGGACGATCTGGAGCAATCGCTGCCTCGTTCCGGCAGGGCTACTCCCCCATCAGGCTGTCGCGCAGGTTCTTGTCCTTCTCCAGGACGGCGTCGCGGATGTCGGCCTGGTACTGCTCCATGGCCGGCACCAGCTCGGGGTGACCGGCCGAGAGGATGCGCACCGCCAGCAGGCCGGCGTTCTTCGCGCCACCCACGCCGACGGTGGCCACGGGCACGCCGCCGGGCATCTGCACGATCGACAGCAGCGAGTCCATGCCCTCGAGGTTCTCCAGCGCGCGCGGCACGCCGATGACCGGCAGCGGCGTCGCCGATGCGACCATGCCCGGCAGGTGGGCCGCCCCGCCGGCGCCGGCGATGATGACCTTCAGGCCCCGCCCGGCCGCCGACTTCGCGTAATCCAGCATCCGCTCCGGCGTGCGGTGGGCGGACACGACGCCCACCTCGAAGGGCACGCCGAACTCGGCCAGCGCCTCGGCGGCCGGCTCCATGGTCGGCCAATCGGAGTCGCTGCCCATGATCAGGCCGACCAGCGGCCCGTCCACGCCATTCAACTTCGCGGTCATGTTTCCCATCCTCGTTTTCTCGGTTCGTTTCCGGTCCGGTCGGCCCGGTCGGTCCAGTCGGCCCGGCCCGCTACTCGACGTAGCCGTCGGCCCACACCGCGTTGACGATGTACCCCGCCGCCAGGTTCGCCTCGCGCCGGGTCGCCGCCACGCCCTCGGGCGAGTCGTCGGCGCCGGTCACGTTGACGTGCCCCAGCTTGCGGCCGGCGCGGTACCCCTTGCCGTACCAGTGGATCTTCGCGTGCGGGAAGCGGCGCCACACGGCGGCGAAACGGTCCTTCATCGGCATGTCCGGGTTTTCGTCCGCGCCGAGGGTGTTGGCCATCACCGTCACCGCGGCGGTCGGGGCGGCGTCTCCGAGCGGGTAGTCCAGCACGGCCCGCATGTGCTGCTCGAACTGGTCGGTCTCCGCCCCGTCCTGCGTCCAGTGGCCGGTGTTGTGCGGGCGCATGGCCAGCTCGTTGACGAAGATCTCCGGCTTCCCGACGGCGTCGCGGGTCTCGAAAAGCTCCACCGCCAGCACACCCGTCACGCCGAGTTCCCCGGCGATGCGCACCGACAGATCGCGGGCGCGGGAGGCCAGCGCGTCGTCAAGCCCCGGAGCGGGGGCCACGGCCTCGACGCAGATGCCGTCGCGCTGCACCGACTCCACGACCGGCCACGACGCCACCTCGCCCGACGGGGTGCGGGCGCACATCGCGGACAATTCGCGGGCCAGGTCGACCTTCTTCTCCGCCATCAGCGGAACATCGTCGGCCAGCAGCTTTGCGACGAGGCCCGGCAGCTCATCGGCGTCCGGGAACCACACGCCGTGGCCGTCGTAGCCGCCGCGACGGGCCTTCAGACACACCTTGCCGTCGACGGACTCCGCGAAACCGAGGGCGTCGTCGACCGACTCGATGGCCGCGAACGGCGGCACCGGGGCGCCGATGGCCTCCAGACGCCTGCGCATGACCAACTTGTCCTGCGCATTGACCAGGGCATCCGGCCCCGGCTGGACCGAAATGCCGTCGGACTCCAGCGCGCGCAGATGCTCGGTGGGCACGTGCTCGTGGTCGAAGGTCGCCGCATCGACCGGGCGAATCGTGCCGTCGGCGCGCACGCGGGTGGCGCGACGCAGATCCTCGAGATCCCGATAGTCCCCGATCTCCACGTCACGGCAGATCTGCGCCGCCGACGAATCGCGCGAGCCGGCCAGGAGGCGGACGGACTGCCCGATTTCGATGGCGGCGGTCTGCATCATCCGCGCCAACTGCCCGTCGCCGATGACGGTGACGACGGGCATGCCGGGCGCATGCGCGGGATTGGCGGGAAGGATGCGGTCTGCGGGTTCGTTCTGGCTGTTCTCCGGTGCGGTCACGCGTCCATCATAGGCCGCCGCCCGCCGACGCCCGGCGCGGGATCCCGAGGGTAGTACGATGGGTGCCCATGCAAGATCATGCCGTGGGCCACGCCGTTGGATTCGATCGCGACGAATACATCAATCTCCAGTCCGAACACATCCGCCGCCGCCGGGAGTCCATCGGCGGCCGCCTCTACCTGGAGATGGGCGGCAAACTGTTCGACGACATGCACGCCTCCCGCGTCCTGCCCGGGTTCACGCCGGACAACAAGATCGCCATGCTCGAGCGCATCAAGGACGACATGGAGATCCTCGTGTGCATCAACGCGCGCGACCTGCAGCGCAACAAGGTCCGCGCCGACCTGGACATCCCCTACGAAGAGGACCTGCTGCGGCTCGTGGACGTGTTCCGCGAGCGGGGCTTCCTCACCGAGCACGTGGTGCTCACCCAATACGAGGAAGGCAACGCGGCCGCCGCGGCGTTCCGCACCCGACTCGAACGCCTGGGCATGAAGGTGTCGCTGCACTACGTCATCCCGGGCTATCCGGCCGACACCGAGCGCATCGTCGGCGAGGCCGGGTTCGGCCGCAACGAGTACGCCGAAACCACCCGCGACGTCGTCGTGGTCACCGCCCCCGGCCCCGGGTCCGGGAAGCTGGCGACCTGCCTGTCGCAGATCTACCACGAGCACGTTCGGGGCGTGACCTCGGGCTACGCGAAGTTCGAGACGTTCCCCATCTGGAACCTGCCCCTCGATCACCCCGTGAACATGGCGTACGAGGCCGCGACGGCCGACCTCGACGACGTCAACATGATCGACCCGTTCCACCTGTCCGCCCACGGCGAGCAGGCGGTCAACTACAACCGCGACGTCGAGGTGTTCCCGCTGCTCAAGCATCTGCTGGAGCTGATCTCGGGCAGCTCGCCCTACCAGTCGCCGACGGACATGGGCGTGAACATGGCCGGGTTCGCCATTTCCGACGACGCCGTGTGCCGCCGCGCCGCCGAGCAGGAGGTCGTCCGCCGCTACTACAAGGCGCTGGTGGACGAACGCCGCGACGAGGCCGATCCCGTCGTCTCGGACCGGATCGCCATCATCATGGGCAAGCTCGGGCTCAACCGCCGTTCCCGGCCCGTCGTCGAGCCCGCGCTGCAGTTGGCGGAGGCCACCGGCGGCCCCGCGTCGGCCATCCAGCTCGCCGACGGCGAGATCATCACCGGCAAGACCTCCGCCCTGTTGGGCTGCTCCGCGGCGATGCTGCTCAACGCCCTCAAGCACCTCGCCGGCATCGACCCGAAGGTGGATCTGCTGGCGCCGTCGTCGATCACGCCGATCCAGACGCTGAAGACGCGCCACCTGGGCAGCCGCAACCCGCGCCTGCACACCGACGAGGTGCTCATCGCCCTGTCGGTGTCGGCCGACGGCGACGACAACGCACGCCGCGCCCTCGACGCGTTGGCGCATCTGCGCGGCTGCGACGCCCACACCACGACGATCCTCGGGTCCGTGGACGAGGGCATCTTCCGCCACTTGGGCATCCTCGTCACCTCGGAGCCGGAGTACCAGGTCAAGCAGCTGTACCGGAAGCGGTAAGGGACGGCGGCGGCGGTGGGGCGGCGGGCTCCGCCGCACCCCCATCTCTGATGGTATCTCTGATACTCCCCTCATTCATCAGAGCTTCCATGCAAGAAGGAAGTATGCTGCAAGCATGAACAGCATCGATGTTCCCGCTCAGATCGAGTACCTCCGCGCAATTGGCGGGGACACCTGGAACATCGAAGCGAAAAGCGCCGACGGCGGATTCCCGGGCTCGCTGGACGAAACCCTCAGCGCGTTCGCGAACATGCCCGAAGGCGGTCTGATCCTCCTCGGAGTATCAGAGAACGAAGGCGGAATCGACGTAACGGGCGTCGCCGACCCTAAGGCCCTCATGGAGCAATTGGGATCCAAGGCTCGGCACCGTTTGCATCCGCCGTTGCAGCTTGGGGCGGTGGAAGTCCATGAGGTCGAGCACCGGAACGTCGTCGCGTGCATCGTTCCACCCCAGGACCCATCCTTGCGGCCGTTCAGGGTGGGAAAGAACGGGCCCGCATTCATTCGCTCGGCAGACGGCGACTACGAACTCAGCGAACCCGAAGTCCGGGTCATTCTCGCGCAGATGGAACCTCCCCGGTTCGACAGGAAACCGGTGGCCGGCGCCGACGTCGACTCCGACCTGGATCCGAGATTGCTGGAGGAGTACCTGAGCCAACAGCGATCCCGGGCACCCCGCCTAAGGGGCATGGACCGCCACGAGCTCTTGGTCAGGACGAACGTCATCGACCCCGAGAGCGGGAATCCGACCATGGCGGCGCTGTACGCACTGGGGATCCATCCGCAACAGTTTTTTCCCACGCTGTCGGTGAAGGCACGGGCCCTCCCGGGGCCCGACGAAACGCCGGGGGTGCGGCTGCGCAATCAACGGGAGTTCGCGGGCCCCATACCTGACCTACTCGAGTCGACCGTGGAATGGATCGTGGAGAACATCGGCTCGACGGTCGTTTTCGATGCGACGACGGGCCATGGCCGAAACGTCCCGGAACTGCCTTTGGTGGCGCTGCGCGAGGTGGTCGCCAACGCCCTGGTCCACCGGGATCTATCTCCGGCCTCGCTCACCAAGTACGTGAACGTCGTCCGGCGGCCGGGCAACGTGCTCGTGACGAACCCGGGCGGCCTGTGGGGTTTGACGGAACGGCAGCTTGGCACGACGCCCCCGAGCGCGCGAAACCCGGTCCTGTACGAAATGTGCAGATCGATCACGACCGCCGACGGGAATCGAGTGGTGGAAGCGAGCGCCACGGGCATACCGGCCATCCGCCGCGCGCTCCAGGAAGCGCACTTGTCCGCGCCCCGCTTCCGCGATCGGGTCATTTCATTCGACGCGGATCTTTCATCCACTTCGTTGCTGTCCGCGGACGAACTCGAATGGTTGCGTTCGATTCCCCAGCTCCCCCACTTGACCATCGGGCAACGCGTTGCGATCGTCGCCCTCCATAACGGGAGGGAAATCACGAACGGCGGGTTCCGCGCGGAGTTCCCGACGATGGACTCGGTCGAGGCGAGGCGCCAACTGCAGGAACTGGTCAGATTCGGACTCGCCAAGACGCGGGGAGAGCGGGGCTCGACCGTATACGTCCGGCCCGACGCACCGGATCCGGCGCCATCGGGCATGCCACGGTACCCCGGAGGGCCCTCCGCCCAACGGACCCGGATTTCCTCGGAAGCCAAGAGGGAGTTGATCGTCTCGGCCCTGGCGAAATCACCATCGCCCCGATCCAGGGCGGAAATCCGGGACCTGACGGGACTCAGCGAAGGCCAGTTGAATCCCATGATCACCCAGTTGCAACGCGAGGGCGTGCTGGAGCCCACCGAACCACTGCAATCGCCAAATCAGCGATACAGATTGGCCGGGGAATCCGCCGCGAACGGATGAACGCCGTCAGGTCATCCGGTTGACCATCTTCGCCACCTTGCGGGCGGAGGGGACGTCGCGGATGGCCATCGGCGGCCCGAAGGGCGACACGCGCAGCTGCAGGACGTTGCCGCGCCGCTCGACTCCACGGACCGTCCGCAGGTCGACGGTGACCACGCGCGGCCGCAGCAGCCCGCGCCGCAGGATGATTCGCCGGTCGGTCAGGACGAACCGCTCCCCCAGCCATTCCAGGCCGGGCTTGGCGACGCGCCACGCCACGAGAATCGGCCACATGATCAGGAGGAAGTCCCTCAGTCCGGCGAGGTCGCCCGGCGCGATGCGGGGCGAGTCGATGAACCCGATGAGCAGCCAGATCACGCCGGTGATCAGCGCCAATTCCACCAGCGGCCAGGTTAGGCGCGCGAAGGCGGGGTTGACGTCGAGAAGCACGTCCTCGTCGTCGTCCATCTCGTCCCAGGGGAAGGCCATGCCTACTTCGCGGCCTCCCCGGCGTATCCGCCTTCGGCCGCGCGCAGGTGGCGGACGTCGCCGGCGGTGACGGTGCGGCGGGCGCCGGAGTCGTCGCGCACGACCAGTTCGCCGTCGTCGAGGATGTCCGCGGCGTCGCCGACCAGTTCCCCGCCGCCGGGCAGTTCCACCCGCACGCGGGTGCCCAGGGTCAGGCAGGTGGCGCGATAGTCGGCCATCATCGCCGCCCGGTCGAATCGCCATTGGCGTTCGCGGCGGTCGAGGGCGTCGAGCAGGCCGACGGCCAGTTCCGTGCGGTTGAGGTTTTCCGCTCCCGCCAGGGCGAGCGACGTGGCGTGCGGGACGGGCAGTTCGTCCTCGCGCAGGTCGACGTTGACGCCGATGCCCACGACCAGGGCCGGGGGCGCGATCGATGCGGCTTCGACGAGGATGCCGCACAGTTTGCGGCCGCCGAGCAGCACGTCGTTGGGCCATTTCAGGCCGAGTTCGGGGGGCTTTGCGACGGCGTCTCCCGGCGCAGCGGCCTGCGGAAGTTTCGCGACGTCGCGGACCATGTCCACCACCGCCAGGCCGGCGACGAGCGGAAGGAGCCCAAGGTCTTCGGTGGGCATGCCTTCGGGACGGAACAGCGCGGACAGCGCGATGGATGCGCCGGCCGGGGCGGTCCAGGAGCGGGACAGTCGGCCGCGGCCGGCGGTCTGCTCGGAGGCGACGAGCGCGACGCGGTCCGGGGCCCCTTCCGACGCCATGCGGGTGACGTCGATGTTCGTGGACCCCGTGGTCTCCACGGCGTCCACGGCGTGCCATCGGGGCAGGGCGGCGCGCAGCGCGGCGGCATCCAACGGGGATCGGGGGTCATGGCTCATGGCATCGGAGTCTAGCGGGGGATGCGGATGCCCCGCGTCCGCCCATGGGACGAGAAATCGTCGCGAATTCACGCCCGCCGTTACCGTCGCGTTACCTTGCCGTGACCTGGGCGCATTGGAACAGTGTTCGCCACCCTGCGAGTTACGGTTTTTGCAAGTGACATTTGTCACAGACAACTAACTTCACCTTTTCGCCCCCAAACGCTATCTTCCTCAAACATGACCTTCTCCTCACGTTTGCTCCACGCTGATCCGGATGCCGTCGCCACGTCCGTGGCCGAGTCCGCCGACGAGTTCGGCGACGACCGTCCGCCGCAGACCACCGCGGCGAAGAACGAGGACCTGCTGCGCCGCCGCGCCGAGGCGACCATGCCCGTCGGCCCCGCCGCGCTCCAGAAGGTCCGCGACAAGGGGCGCATGACCGCCCGCGACCGCATCGCCCACCTCCTCGACGAGGGCTCCTTCGTCGAGACCGACGCACTGGCCCGTCACCGCACCCGCGACTTCGGCATGGACGCCAAGCGCCCGGCCACCGACGGCATCGTCACCGGCTGGGGCACCGTCGACGGCCGCGAGGTGTGCGTCTTCTCGCAGGACGGCACGGTCTTCGGCGGCGCCCTCGGCGAGGTGTACGGAGAGAAGATGGTGAAGCTGCAGCAGCTCGCCATCAAGACCGGCCGCCCGATCGTCGGTCTGTACGAAGGCGCCGGCGCCCGCATCCAGGACGGCGCCGTGTCCCTGGACTACATCGCCCAGACGTTCCACTACAACGTCAAGGCCTCGGGCGTCGTCCCCCAGATCTCCGTCATCTTCGGCGCCTGCGCCGGCGGCAACGCCTACTCCCCCGCGCTCACCGACTTCGTCGTCATGGTCGAGAACTCCTCGCGCATGTTCGTCACCGGCCCCGACGTGATCACGACCGTCACCGGCGAAGAGATCACCCAGGAAGAGCTGGGCGGGGCGACCACCCACATGGAACTGGCCGGCAACACGCATTACACCGCCACCGACGACGAGGACGCCCTCGACTGGGTCCGCGACCTGCTCGACCACCTCCCGGACAACAACCGCTCCATTCCCGAGATCATCGAGGACGACTTCGACGCCGACATCACCGAAGACGACCTCGCGCTCGACTCGATCATCCCGGACAACCCGTCGCAGCCGTACGACGTCCGCGACGTCGTCGCCGCCATCGCCGACGACGGCGACTACCTGGAGATCCAGGAGGGCCGCGCCGACAACGTCGTCATCGCCTTCGGCCGCATCGAGGGCCGCGTCGTCGGCTTCGTGGCCAACCAGCCGCTGCAATTCGCCGGCTGCCTGGACATCGACGCCTCCGAAAAGGCCGCCCGTTTCGTCCGCACCTGCGACGCCTTCAACATTCCGCTGGTCCTGCTCGTCGACGTTCCGGGGTTCCTGCCCGGCTCGGACCAGGAGCACCAGGGCATCCTGCGCCGCGGGGCGAAGCTGCTCTACGCCTACGCCGAGGCCTCGGTGCCGAAGATCACGGTGACCATGCGCAAGGCCTACGGCGGCGCGTACTGCGTCATGGGCTCCAAGGGCCTGGGCGCCGACCTGAACCTCGCGTGGCCGACCGCGCAGATCGCCGTCATGGGCGCCGCCGGCGCCGTCGGTTTCCTGCACCGCCGCGAGATCAAGGCGGCCCTGGACCGCGACGGCGACGCGTCGGCGCTGATCGAAGGCTTCGAGCGGGCCTACGAAGATCACATGCTCAACCCGTACCTCGCCGCCGAACGGGGGCTCATCGACGAAGTCATTCTTCCGTCGGAGACGCGCACCCGCATCGCCCGCAACCTCCGCCTGCTGCGCGACAAGAAGGTCGCCTGGCCTGCGCGCAAGCACGGAAACATGCCGCTGTAGGCGACCTCGCCCCGCACTCGGCGGGGTGACCCCGCACCCCGGCGGCGTCGCCCCGTCCCCCCGCAAGCGAACGCCGGTTGCCCCCGTTTCCCGGCCCGAACTTTCCTGTACGTAGACTCGTGAACATGACGACTGCCGCACACACCCCCACCGGCACCGAGCCGGACAAGTCCACCACCGCCGGCAAGCTCGCGGATCTGCGAGCGCGCCTCGCCGAGACCCAGGCCCCCATGGGCCAGGCCTCCATCGACCGCGTCCACGACAAGGGCAAGCTCACGGCCCGTGAACGCATCGAGTACCTCCTCGACGACGGTTCCTTCGTCGAGATCGACGCCCTGGTCCGCCACCGTTCCAAGAACTTCGGTCTGGACGCCCGCCGTCCGGTCACCGACGGCGTGGTCACCGGGTACGGCACCATCGACGGCCGCAAGGTCTGCGTCTTCTCGCAGGACGGCGCCATCTTCGGTGGCGCGCTCGGCGAGGTCTACGGCGAGAAGATCGTCAAGATCATGGATCTGGCGATCAAGACCGGTGTTCCGATCATCGGCATCAACGAAGGCGCCGGCGCACGCATCCAGGAGGGCGTCGTCTCGCTGGGCCTGTACTCGCAGATCTTCTTCCGCAACACCCAGGCGTCGGGTGTCATCCCGCAGATCTCCCTGATCATGGGCGCCTGCGCCGGCGGCCACGTGTACTCGCCGGCCCTGACCGACTTCATCATCATGGTCGACGGCACGTCGAAGATGTTCATCACCGGCCCGGACGTCATCAAGACGGTCACCGGCGAGGAGGTCACCCAGGAGGAGCTCGGCGGCGCCGGCACCCACATGTCCACCTCGGGCACCTCGCACTACACCGCCTCCGACGACGAGGACGCCCTGTCCTTCGTCCAGGAGCTGATCGGCTACCTGCCGTCGAACAACCGCGCCGAGGCCCCGCGCATGGAGGCCGAGCCGTTCGAGGGTTCCATCGCCGACAACATCACCGAGACGGACCTCGAGCTCGACACGCTGATCCCGGATTCCCCGAACCTGCCGTACGACATCAAGGAGGTCATCACCCGCCTGGTCGACGACGGCGATTTCCTGGAGATCCAGGAGGACTACGCGCAGAACGTGGTCATCGGCTTCGGCCGCGTGGAGGGCCGTTCGGTCGGTTTCGTCGCCAACCAGCCGATCCAGTTCGCCGGCTGCCTGGACATCAAGGCGTCGGAGAAGGCCGCCCGTTTCGTCCGCACCTGCGACGCCTTCAACATTCCGATCATCATGCTGGTCGACGTGCCGGGCTTCCTGCCGGGCACGAACCAGGAGTTCGACGGCATCATCCGCCGTGGCGCAAAACTGCTGTACGCCTACGCCGAGGCGACCGTCGGCAAGATCACGGTCATCACCCGCAAGGCGTACGGCGGCGCGTACTGCGTCATGGGTTCGAAGGACATGGGCGCGGACATCAACCTCGCCTGGCCGACCGCGCAGATCGCCGTGATGGGCGCCTCCGGTGCCGTGGGCTTCATCTACCGCAAGGAGCTGAAGCAGGCCGCCGCCGAGGGCAAGGACGTCGCGGCGGTGCAGAAGGAGTACGAGGCCGAGTACGAGGAGACCCTGGTCAACCCGTACATGGCGGCCGAGCGCGGCTTCATCGACGCGGTCATCCCGCCGTCGGAGACCCGCGGCCAGATCATCGAGGGCCTGCGTCTGCTCGACCGCAAGGTCGTCAACGTGCCCGCCAAGAAGCATGGGAACATTCCGCTGTGACCGACAACGCCACCGACACCACCGCCGCCGACAACGCCGAGGCGCAGGAGGCCCCCAAGGCCCCGTTCCTCAAGGTTCTCAAGGGCAACCCGACCGACGCGCAGGTCGCGACGCTGGCCGTGCTGTTCGCGGGCATGGCCAACGCCGCCGCCGACACCGGCCCGAAGGGTCCCCGCAATCAGTGGGGCAGCCTGGACGAGCGCCTGCAGAAGCCGATGAGCTACAACCCGGGCAGCTTCCAGAACGTCCAGTTCTACTAGGGCGCCTGCGGGACGCGCCCGCTTGCTTTGCGACGACGCCGTCGCCTCCCCTTTTCACCGGGAGGCGGCGGCGTCGCCGTTTCCGGCCACCGCCCGAGTCGCCGGCCCCGGTCGCCCGCTACCGTGGAGCGCCATGAGCACCGTGTCCGCCGCAAACCCCCGGCCAGCCCATCGCGTGGTGTTGGCGTCCAGTTCCCCGTCCCGTCTGATGGTCCTGCGTTCGGCGGGAGTAGATCCGGTGGTGTCGCCCCCGGAGGTCGACGAAGACGCCATTCTCGAGGCTCTTGCGGCGGAGGGCGCGGAGGCGGGCACCGTCGTCAAGCGTCTGGCGGAGGCGAAGGCGGCGGCGGTGACCGGCGCGCTGGCCCGGGAGGGCGCGGACGCGGGGGTCACGGTGATCATCGCGTGCGATTCGATGCTGTTGATGGACGGGAAACTGTCCGGCAAGCCGCACACGGTGGACGAAACCGTCCGGCGGTGGAAGGCACAGCGCGGGCGCGACGCGGAGCTGGTGACCGGACATTCGATCACGGCGACTCTGCCCGGCGGGGAGGTCCGCACGGCGACGGAGGCGGTGTCGACCGTGGTGCGCTTCGGCGAGCCGTCCGACGCCGACATCGTGGCCTACGCCGAGTCGGGCGAGCCGCTGGGCTGCGCCGGGGCGTTCACCCTGGAGGCGCTGGGCGGCTGGTTCATCGACGGCATCGACGGCGACCCGTCCAGCGTGCTCGGCCTGTCGCTGCCGCTGATCCGCCGCACCTTGGCCGGGTGGGGCCTGGACGTGTCGGGCTTCTGGAACCGGGACGGCCGAACCCCCGGCGCATGAGCACCGGGGGCGCGGGCGAAAACCGGGCGGCGCCGGATCGGGGCGGCACCTAATCGACGACGGTGCCGAAGACTAGGCGTCGCCGAACTTCTCGACGACCCGCTTGATGGCCTCCTGGGCGACAAGCTCCTGGATGCCCATGTCCAGCTCAGACGTGAAGCCGACGCAGGAGCAGTTGATCTCGCCGAGGACGTAGGTGTCCCCGCCGTCCTCGCCGTCGGCCAGCATGAAGTCGGCGGTCCAGATCAGCGGGATGTTGTCGCCGCCGAGGTTCTCGGCGATGACCGGGCGGGCCTCGGCGAACATGTCGATGAGGTCCTGCCACTCCTCCGGCTTGTTGTAGGTGTACTTCGCGCCGGAGAACAGGGTCGCGGAGAAGGCGTCGCCGCCCTCGGCCGGCTTCTTGTGCACCACGAACACCGGGTGCGGGCCGACCAGCAGGATGCGGATCTCGCCCTCGGTGATGCGCGGCATGAAACGCATGTCCACGAGCATGCCGTTGTCGCCGATGATGTACTGGTCGCAGAAGTCCATGAACTCGCCGAGCTCGCGGGTCTCGGTGTGGTTGTCCACGGCCTCGGTGCACTTCAGCTTGGTGTCCAGCGGCAGCGGGGTGCCCGGAACGACGTTGGCGGCGACCTCTTCGTCGGCGATGCGCACGCGCCAGATGCCGGAGCCGGTGGAGCCGCGGTTCTGCTTGAGCACGCGCTCGCCGTAGGACAGGGACGTCGGGAACGTGCCGTGGAACGCCTCGACGTCGTAGTAGGCGGCGGTGTCGGAGGGGACCAGGTCGGTGTCCTTGAGCTTGACCAGCGCGTCCTTGGCGCCGTAGGCCATCATCTCGCCCGGGGTGGACATGCCGACCAGGCCGGCGACCGACAGGCTGGTCAGGAGCTCGAAGTAGCCCCTCTCGCCGCCCGGGATGTTGCCCGGGTTGACGCGGGAGATGTAGCCGTCGAAGTTCTCGGAGACGTACGTGTACAGGTCGTCCTTCCACTCCGGGCGGTAGTAGACGACCTCGGCGGACCAGCCGGCTTCGCGGATGGCGTTGACGATCGGCATGGTGTCGCGGCGGTGCCCGTCGAAGTACTTGTCGGATCCGCCCTCGACCTCGAAGACGACGATGCTCTTGTGCATTTGCTCTCCTTGAATGCATGGGCCGGGATCGCCGGCGCCATATCCCCGTGCAGGTCGGGGCCCCGGAACCTGCGGGGTCGATGCACGTTCCACAGAGAATTTTAAAGCCGCCGTGAGAATTTATTAGGGTAACGTCCGTCACCTCCACCCCCATTAGTGGAGCGCCGCATTCCCGCAGGTCGGAAGCGACATTCGGGCGGGTGTGAGGTGACCGGAGGCAATGGCCGTAAGGTGGGGGTACCGGAAAGCGCCGTCCGCGCCGGCGCCGCACCCCATGAAGGAGCAAAGATGGCGGTCCCGCACGACCCGCACCCGCAGTTCCAGCAGTACGCGCACCCCGAGCGCCTGGTGTCCAGCAATTGGCTGGCCGCCCGCCTCGGGTCGCCCGGCCTGCGCGTCGTCGAGTCGGACGAGGACATGCTGTTGTATGACATCGGGCACATTCCGGGTGCCGTGCGCATCGACTGGCACTCCGACCTCAACGATCCGACGGTGCGCGATTACGTCGACGCCGAGGCGTTCGCGGAGCTGATGCGGTCCAAGGGCATTTCCCGCGATGACACCGTGGTCATCTACGGCGACAAGTCGAATTGGTGGGCCGCGTACACGCTGTGGGTGTTCGAGCTGTTCGGGCATCCGGACGTGCGGTTGCTCAACGGTGGCCGCGATGCGTGGATGACGGAGGAGCGCGACACGAGTTTCGAGGTGCCGGAGTATCCGCGCACCGATTACCCCGTCGTCGAGCGTGACGACGAGACGCTGCGCGCCTACGCCGCCGAGACCCGTGCGCTGATGGGCCGCGGCAACCTCATCGACGTGCGCACCCCCGAGGAGTTCACGGGCAATCGCACGCACATGGTCGATTACCCGCAGGAGGGCGTGCTGCGCGGCGGGCACATTCCGACTGCGGTCAACGTGCCGTGGAATCAGTCGGTGCACCCGAATTCCCGCTTCCGTTCGCGCGAGGAGCTGGAGGCCATTTACGCCGACGTCGACGCGGACGAGGACACGATCGTCTACTGCCGCATCGGCGAGCGTTCCGCCCACACCTGGTTCGTGCTGCGCTATCTGCTGGGCCGGGACAACGTGCGCAACTACGACGGTTCGTGGGTGGAGTGGGGCAACATGATCCGGATGCCGATCGCCCGCGGCACGGAACCGGGAGAGGCCCCCGAGGCGTAGGCGGCGGTTGCCGCGCGGGTCGTGTCGTTTGCTTGACGACGCCATCGGGGAGCATCCCGGCCTTCCGTTGAGGTGTCTCATTCACCCCCGGCGCGATCCCCCCGAAACCGGGCGAATACGGCATCCGGTCGCTCCGTCGGAGGGACCGCCATGGGGAATCTCCGCCGACTCCGCACGCGATGTAATGGGGACTTTGCGCGGGAAAACCATCCGGGCGAAATCGCCAACCGGATCGAACATAGTTCAAGTTCAGCGACGGTCCCCTTGGCGGGGTAGGTCGGAAAATGGCGAAACCGCCACCTGTGACAGAATGGCCGTATTGGGTTGGACGGTGTTAGCCCGTGCATGTCCAGGAGAGCATGCGGCGCGCAGGACCGTCGAACCTCGATGACTGTCGTACCTACGCCGGTCGGACCAACCGTCCGGTACCCGCGAAAACAGGAGGGTTTCGTGTCCGAGCAGACCACCGAGAAGATCACGAAGGTTCTCGTCGCCAACCGTGGCGAGATCGCCGTTCGCGTCATCCGCGCCGCGAAGGACGCCGGCATTCCGTCGGTCGCCGTTTACGCCGAGCCGGACGCCGACGCTCCCTTCGTGACCATGGCCGACGAGGCGTTCGCGCTGGGCGGTCAGACGTCCGCGGAGTCCTACCTCGTCTTCGACAAGATCCTCGACGCCGCCAAGAAGTCGGGCGCCAACGCCATCCACCCGGGCTACGGCTTCCTGTCGGAAAACGGCGACTTCGCCGAGGCCGTGGAGAACGCCGGTCTGATCTGGATCGGCCCGTCGCCGGAGTCCATCCGTGCGCTGGGCGACAAGGTCACCGCCCGCCACATCGCCCTGAAGGCCGACGCGCCGATGGCCCCGGGCACCAAGGAGCCGGTCAAGGACGCCGACGAGGTCGTGGCGTTCGCCGAGGAGTACGGCCTGCCGATCGCCATCAAGGCGGCCTTCGGCGGCGGTGGCCGCGGCATGAAGGTGGCCTACGAGATGTCCGAGGTCAAGGACCTGTTCGAGTCCGCCACCCGTGAGGCCGTCGCGGCGTTCGGTCGCGGCGAGTGCTTCGTCGAGCGGTACCTGGACAAGGCCCGCCACGTGGAGTGCCAGGTCCTGGCCGACAAGCACGGCAACGTCATCGTCGCCTCCACCCGCGACTGCTCCCTGCAGCGCCGCTTCCAGAAGCTCGTCGAGGAGGCCCCGGCCCCGTTCCTGACCGAGGATCAGGACCGCCGTCTGCGCGAGTCGGCGAAGGCCATCTGCAAGGAGGCCGGCTACTACGGCGCAGGCACCGTCGAGTACCTGGTCGGCTCCGACGGCCTGATCTCCTTCCTCGAGGTCAACACCCGCCTGCAGGTCGAGCACCCCGTCACCGAGGAGGTCACCGGCCTCGACCTGGTCCGCGAGCAGTTCAACATCGCCGAGGGCCGCGAGCTGAGCCTCAAGGAGGACCCGGAGCTGCGCGGTCACGCCTTCGAGTTCCGCATCAACGGCGAGGACGCGGGCACGAACTTCATGCCGGCTCCGGGCACCATCACCAAGTACGTCGAGCCGGCCGGCCCGGGCGTCCGCATGGACACCGGCATCAAGGAGGGCGACGTCATCGGCGGCCAGTTCGACTCGATGCTGGCCAAGCTGATCGTCTGGGGTGAAAACCGCGAGGAGGCCCTGCGCCGCTCGGCCCGCGCCCTGGCCGAGTACGAGGTCGAGGGTCTCGCCACGGTGATCCCGTTCCACCGCCACATCGTCGAGAACCCGGCGTTCGTCGGCGACGGCGAGAAGTTCGACGTCTACACCAAGTGGATCGAGGAGGAGTGGGACAACCCCATCGAGCCGTACGCCGGCGACTCCGACGTCGACGAGGACGAGGCCGTGCCGTCGCAGAAGGTCGTCGTCGAGATCGACGGTCGCCGCGTCGAGGTCGCCCTGCCGGGCGATCTGGCCCTGGGCGGCGGTGCGGGCGGCGCCCGCAAGAAGGCCAAGAAGCGTCGTTCCGGCGGCGCCAAGAAGGCCGCTTCCGGTGACGCCGTGGTCGCGCCGATGCAGGGCACCGTCATCAAGGTCGAGGTCGAGGAGGGCCAGGAGGTCTCCGAGGGCGACACCGTGGTCGTGCTCGAAGCCATGAAGATGGAGAACCCGGTCAAGGCCCACAAGGACGGCACCGTCACCGGCCTGACCGCCGAGGCGGGCTCGGGCGTCGGCAAGGGCGATGTCCTGATGGAGCTGAAGTAGGCTCCTCCCCCGGT
>NZ_KV787149.1:0-47859 GCF_001807025.1 Corynebacterium sp. HMSC11E11
GTGTGGGGCGCCCGGGTGGGGGTGCGTCGGCTCTCGTCTGCCCGTGACGACGTGAAACCAGCGCCTGTGGAGGGGCGAATTCGACAAATGCAGCCTCACGTCGAGTGAACGGTGGTAAAAGCCCAGGAAGGGAAATCCCGTGGCTGCATTTGTCGGATAACTCCCGCAGTGAGGGGTGTTACGGCGATGGGGGTGCGGCGTGGCGGAGGAGAGTCGGCGGGGCGGGGGTTGGGTTCGGCGGGGCGGCGGGGAGCCTGACCGCGGAAACACGAAACCCGCCCCGCCGACCGCAACGAGCGGACGGAGGGACGGGCTGCATCACCAGACGACCGACTTCTGCAGCCGACCGCCGGGGAGTACGAAGAGGCCGACCCGCGACGCGATGAACGTCGTCAAGCAACCTCCCGCCCAAGCCCGGAAAACCCCGGGCCCGGCGTGAAACTTAGGCCGAAGCCTTGGCGAAACGCTCCGCGACGTCATCCCAGTTGAAGACGTTCCAGACGGCCTTGACGTAGTCCGCCTTCACGTTCTTGTACTGCAGGTAGAAGGCGTGCTCCCACATGTCGAGCATCAGCAGCGGGGTCAGGTTCGCGGAGATGTTGCCCTGCTGGTCGGTCAGCTGCTCGACGACGAGGCGGCCGGCGACGTGGTCGTAACCCAGCACGGCCCAGCCGGAGCCCTGCAGGCCCAGCGCGGCGGCGGAGAAGTGATCCTTGAACTTCTCGAAGGAACCGAAGTCGCGGTTGATGGCCTCGGCGAGGTCACCGGTCGGCTCGCCGCCACCGTTCGGGGAAACGTTCTTCCAGAAGATGGAGTGGTTGGTGTGGCCACCCAGGTTGAACGCGAGGTCCTTGGAAAGCGCGGTGACGACGCCGGCGATGGAGCCGTCGTTGCGCGCGGCCTCCAGCTTCTCCAGGGCGGCGTTGGCGCCGTTGACGTAGTTCTGGTGGTGCTTGCTGTGGTGCAGCTCCATGATCTCGGCGGCGATGTGCGGCTCGAGGGCGTCGTAGGCGTAGTCCAGTTCCGGCAGCTCGTAAACGGCCATGGGTGAGTCCTCCTTGGAAAGTCGATTTAGCTTGTGACACCCGATGGTACCCATCCCGCCGAATTACGCAAGGAAAGTTATGCGTAATTCGCCGTGGGCGATAGGCGAACCATGTGATTCGGGCTTCGCGGCCGGGGCTGGCCGCCCGCGAGTGGCCCACGTCACCGGGCGCTCGTAAGCGACGGTACCCGCGTTCGCGGATTCGGGTCGGCCCGACCGTTCGAACATCCCCGTCGAGCGGCCATTTTCGGGCGTGCGCCACGTCGAACATCCCCGTCGCACGGCCCTTCCCGACGCGCGGGCCACCGAGTATCCTCGCGCCCATGACTGCATTCACGCCGACCGGCATCCTCGACGACGGCGGCCACGTCGTCGGCGAGCACCTGGTTTTGGGCACCCCGTACGGCGGGCCGTGGCCGGATGGGCATCAGGCGATGGTGGTGGCGGCCGGCTGTTTCTGGGGCGTCGAAAAGCTGCTGTGGAACGCGCCGGGCGTGTGGACGACCCTGCCGGGCTACGCGGGCGGGGCGACGATGCGGCCGTCGTACCGCGAGGTGTGCGGCGCGCGGACGGGGCACACGGAGTCGGTGCTGGCGGTGTTCGACCCGGAGCGGACGAGTTTCGCGCAGCTGCTGCGGCTGGTCCTGGAAAATCACGACCCCACCCAGGGCGACCGCCAGGGCAACGACATCGGCCCGCAGTACCGGTCGGCGGTGTTCCCGCTGAACGAGGAGCAGGCGCGCATCACGGCCGACACCCTCGAGGCCTACGCGCCGCGGCTGGCGCGGGCCGGGTTCGGGCCGATCACCACGGAGGTGACGCCGCTGGATCAGACGCCGACGGGCCGTTTTTGGGTCGCCGAGCCCTTCCATCGCGGCTATTTGGAGGCGAATCCCAACGGGTACTGCCCGGTCCATGCCACGGGCGTGACCTGCGGCTGAGCGGGCCCGGGGTTGCTCGTGCTTGACGACGGCCCGTCGTAACGCACTTACTTCGCGGGCTCGTCCCGCGGCGGGGTGGCGGAGGCGTCATCGCCGAGGCGCTTGGCGGCCTCATCCTGCACGCGGTCGATCTTGTCGGCGTACTTGCCGCCGGTGCGCTTGTCGATCTCGTCGCCGACCTTCTCGATGCCCTCGCGAATCTTGTCGGGGTTGTCGTCGATGAACTTCTTGGCCTTGTCGATGAGGCTCATGGTGGGTACCTTTCGTGGTCGTGCGCGGCCCGGGATCGCGGCGCCGTCGCGGATGCCCACATTGTCTCATGTACGCGACTTGTCTCTTGTATGCGGCGACGCCCGTCGCCCGGCCAATCGCCGGGAAACGGGCGTCTTTTCTGATGTGCGGCGTCGACCGCCGCCGGGCGTTCGGCCCGGAAGTTTTGCTACTCGTCGCCGCCGAGGTGCTTGCGGGCGGCGTCCTGGGCCTTGTCCACCTGCTCGGAGTGCTTGCCGCCGGTGCGCTCGTCGACGATGTCGCCGGCCTTGTCGATGCCCTGGTTCACCTTGTCCGGGTTGTCGTCGGCGAACTGCTTGGCCTTGTCGAAGATTCCCATGTGTCGCTTCCTTTCGTGGTCGTGGTGACCGCACGAGCTCGCAGGCCCGTCCAGCCCTCTGGACGTGAACCACGTTACGTACGCGGTAGCGTCAGCGCAGCCGTCGTAACCGGATTGTTGCCGAGGCGTGTCCTGCCCGTCGGGTCCCGTGATCCGGCCGTCACGCCTTCGGCGGGAGATTGCGCCGACCCCACTTCGCGATCCTCTTGAATCGCACGCCGCCCGCTCCCGCGCGGTCGTCGTCAAGCTCGAGGCCCAGGATCGCCGCCCACGCCGGCAACGCCTCCGCCTCATACCGGTGCCCGTGCCCGTCGCCCACGTCGACGCTGACCAGGCCATCGATGAGCACCTGCAGGAACGTCACCACCGGGAACCACCGCACCGCCGACAACACGTCCCGGCCCAGGCGCTCCCGCAGCCAATCCGGCCGCCGCCACGCCAGCGGATAATCCCACCACACGATCGGGTCCGACGCGTGCTGCAGATACGCCACCCGCGGATGCTCCCACTCGCCCAGCGGTTCGCCGCCGAACGTCTCCCACAGTTCCTGCGGGCGCGTGGCGAAGCGGATGTGCCGCCCGCCGTCGATGACCGGCGCAATCTCCGGCGAACCCGCGTCGCGCGTGTGGGTGAGCTCCTTCCACATCGGCGTGAACTGCGGCGTCCCCGTCCACAGGGCGCCGTCCACCGACGCGAGCATGTCCTCTGCGTCGTCGAACGCCCCGTTGCCGCCGAAACCGCCGAGCGACTCGCCCGCGATGAGCAGCTTCGGCCGGTCCCCCTCCGGCAGGCGCTCCCACTCCTCGCGGATGCGGCGGAACATCGCCCGACCGGCGGCCGGCGGCGTCTCGTGGTCGGCCAGCCACGCCACCGGCGACGGCAGATCCGAATACTGCAGCCCGATCTGCGCGCAGTTGCCGCCGGTGAAGAACTCCACCGCCATCAGGCTCCACGGCGGAATCCAGCCGGTGCCGGTGGTCACGTGCACCACCACGTGATCCCGTCGGAACGCCCCCGTGCGGTGCATCTCGCGGATGATGAGCTCCGTCTGCGACTTCAGCGACCGCCCGCGCACCTTGCCCGCGTAGATGCGGATCGGTTCCGTCACCTCGTGCGGCGCGCGTTTGGTCACCGCCGCGATGTCGCGTGCGCGCGGCCCGTCCGACACCATCGCCCGGCCCTGCGCGCCCAGCGCGTGCCACGGTTCCAGCGACCACGGGCTGCCCGAGCGTTCCGGTTCCCACGGTTGCGCGCGGCCCGGCAGCACCCGCATGTTCACGCGGTGCGCGTTGCGGTAGACGCGCTCGATGGTCCGGCGCACGACGAGCTTGTCGACGGCCAGCCCCAGGCCTCCGCCGACGACGATGCCGGCGGTCACGGGCGCGACGCCGCGGGGAACCCACGGGCGGATGACCCGGCGGAGCTGGTCGAAGGCGAACTCGGCGGCGAACGTCAGGCCTTGGGTGGTCAGGTACGCCGCCGACGCCAGGACGGTGCCGCCGAATTGCGCGCGGGCCGACGACAGCGCGTCCATGCCCACCAGGCCGCCGATGGACCGCTGGTGTTGGATGGACCGCCACCACACCGCGGCCGTCACCGCGGTCATCGAGCCGTGCCAGGCCAGTGCGATGGCCCTCTCCGTGCCGACCGACGGCGCGAACCGGCCGAGCTGGGTCCGGCGGATCCGCGCGTCGGCCAGGCGGTACCCGTAGCCGACGGCGACGCCCACGACGTGGCCGGCGAGCTGCGCGCCGAAGGACACCATCGCCGTCGATCCCCAGGGGCGGGGCATGAGCGACGGGCTGAACGCCGCCCACGACGCGATCTCCGCGCCAACGAGGCCGGGATTCGACGGGATGCCCAGCCATGGACGTGCGCTTCGGCGGATGGGCAACCCCGCACTCGCCGCGCGGGCGGTTTCGCGGGCGGCCGCCTCGCGCATGCGCGCCTCGCGGAGCCGCGTCACCGGCTTGAGGGCGCGAAGGAAATCCATGCTCTTCATATTGTCAGACGGAACAATGAATTTCCGTCGGCTCGGGGGCGAATCGGCCGTCGCGGTCGCCGAGCGGGACCGTCGTGCAGCGGTTACCGTGCGTGTGTCCGGGGTCACCGGCCACGCCCCTGGTGAAACCGGTGCCCGAACGGGCATAATCGGACTTAGGTACACAACCGTTGGGGCGAGAACGGACTTTTCGTCGCAGTGCAACCGCTGCCGCACAGCCAGCCGACGCGCCCCGGAAGGACGAAACCATGAAGGTCTCCGCCGGAAACAAGGTCGTGCTCATCGGTGCCGGCGACGTCGGAGTCGCATACGCCTACGCACTGGTCAACCAGGGCATCGTCGACCACCTCGCCATCATCGACATCGACGAACGCAAGACCGAGGGCAACGTCATGGACCTCAACCACGGCGTCGTCTGGGCCCCCTCCCGCACCAAGGTCACCCGCGGCACCTACGCCGACTGCGAGGACGCCGCCCTCGTCGTCTTGTGCGCCGGCGCGGCGCAGAAGCCGGGCGAAACCCGCCTGCAGCTGGTGGACAAGAACATGCGCATCTTCAAGTCCATCGTCGACGAGGTGATGGCCAGCGGGTTCGACGGCATCTTCCTCGTCGCCACCAACCCGGTCGACATCCTCAGCTACGCCACCTGGAAGTTCTCCGGCCTGCCCGCCCACCGCGTCATCGGTTCGGGCACCGTGCTCGACACCGCCCGCTTCCGCTACATGCTCGGCGAGTACTTCGACGTGTCGCCCATGAGCGTCCACGCGTACATCGTCGGCGAGCACGGCGACTCCGAACTGCCGGTCCTGTCGTCGGCGAACATCGCCGGCGTCGGGCTGCGCAGCAAGCTGGAGAGGAATCCCGAGCTTCACGACGAACTCGAGGAGATCTTCATCCGCACCCGCGACGCGGCCTACGAGATCATCGACGCGAAGGGCTCGACCTCGTACGGCATCGGCATGGGTCTGGCGCGCATCACTCGCGCGATCTTCCAGAACCAGGAAGTCGCCCTCCCCGTGTCGGCGCTGCTGCGCGGCGAGTACGGGCACGAGGACATGTACATCGGTACGCCCGCGATCGTGAACCGCAAGGGCATCCGCCGCGTCGTCGAACTCGAGCTCGACGATTACGAGGCCGAGCAGTTCGACAAGTCCGTCGCCACCCTCCGCGAGATCCAGGACCCGTTCTGGGAGAACGGCGAGTACGTCCCGCAGTAGCGGGCATGCCCCGCAGCGGGGTGCGCCTCGGAGTGCGGGTGGGCCGGGATGAAGGGGCGCACCCGCGAGACGGAGATCAGCGGCCGGGGACGAAGGGGATGGTCGCGACCGTCTCGTGCAACGGTCCGCCGGAACGGCCCTCGCCGAGACGTGAGCTGACCAGCTCGATCTCCGTGGCCGACCACGTCGGGCCCGCGTACACGCTCAGGGCGTGGACGACGTCGTGAAGCAACGTCGCGCCATCATGCCGTGCGGGGCGGGCGAGGTCGCGACCCGCACGGTCGCCGAACCGGCCGCGACGGCGATCCCCGGCCCACGCGCTCCGTCGGTGAGACCGGCGGTCATCGCGACGCCCGCCCTGCTCGCGGGCACGCAGACGCGCCACGGTGAGGTGGGCGCGACGACGTTCCGTTTGGTCGTCGGCCCGCGAGCCGCGGGAACCGGAGCGACGGGAACCGGAGCCGCCCGAAAGAACGGCGGACGGATCATCGGGGTCGGGATCGTCGTCGGCGGCGAAGGGATCGTGGGCGCAGGCGGCCATCAGGTGACGCAACGGCGCGACGTCGCCGCCGACGCCGATCCACAGCGTCCGCCCCGAGAAGCTGCCCGCCCCGCGCAGATGCAGGTCCAGTTCGGGCGGGGTCGGCGTGGTCGCCACGGCGGCGGCGATGTGCTCGGCCAGTTCGTCGACCGAACCGTCCGGACGTTCGCCGTAGAACGCCACGGTGAGATGCCACTGGTCGGGATCGGTCCACCTCAGCAGCGGGCCATTGTCGTCTCGAATCGGGCGCAGCGCCGTGACGAGGTGCTCCCGGACCTCCTCCGGCGGACGAATCGACGCGAACAATCTCATGCCGTCACCGTAGCCGCAGTGAGCGGAAGGTGAATTCTCGGTGAAACCTTGAAAGAAACGCCGTTTGAGGTGTCGCTTTCCCGGCGGCGCGGTCATGATTGACGCATACCGATCCGCCAGGCGAATTCCCGCGTCCGCTGATCGGTCGTCGCATCGGGGGTTCGGCGCCCCGCCGACGGCCGCGGAGGTGGGGGAGGAGAACCAGACCCATGCACCACGATGTCCGGCCCTTGATCGAGCAGCTCGACGATCTGATCGGGCAGCTCGACCGCGTCAGCGCCGACGCGGCGGACACGTTGGCGGGCGTGCACCCGGAGCACCGCGCCGGCGCCGAGAACCTGCTGCAGTACGCGCACCTGCGCACCATCGACATCCGGGAGCTGCAGAACGGGTTGCACGACCTCGGCGTGACCAGCCTGACCACCGCCGAGTCCGGCGTGTACGGGCGCCTGGTCATCGCGCGGGCGGTGCTGCGGGCGCTGATCGGCGAGGAGCTGGACACCGACGTCGACGCGATCATCGCGCGCGACGACTCCGCCGACGTCGCGCTCGACGCCAACTCGGATCGCCTGTTCGGCATCGAGCGCGAGGGCGTGCCGGCCCGGATCATGGTGACCCTGCCGTCGGAGGCCGCGGACGACGCCGAGCTGGTGCTCGGTTTCGCCGAGGCCGGGATGGACGTCGCCCGCATCAACTGCGCGCACGACGGCCCGGAGGCGTGGCGGAAGATGATCGCCAACGTCAACGACGCCGCGCAGAAGGTCGGCCGGGACATCGAGGTGTCCATGGATTTGGCGGGCCCGAAGATCCGCACCGGCGCCGTCGCCGATGGCCCGAAGGTCGGTCGCGCCCGAACCACCCGTGATGATGCGGGGACGGTGCTCACCCCGGCGAAGCTGTGGCTGACGCCGCGCGTGGTCGACCTCGGCGGTCCCGGTGGTCCGGAGGATCCGGACGAGTCGCGCGACGGCGCGGTGGCGTCGCTGCCCGCCCCGGTGCCCGCCGGTCTGCCCGGCCGTCCGGCCCTGCCGCTGACCGTCGACGCCGGATGGCTGGCGAACCTGGAGGTCGGCAGCGAAATCACCCTGCACGACAACCGCTCGGCCAAGCGCCATTTCACCGTCACCCACGTTGAGGACGGCGGCGTGCTCGCCGAGGGCAACCGCAACGCCTACATCGCCGACGGCACCCTGCTGCGCCACGACTACGAGAAGACCCGCGCCACGGGCGTGCCGCCGGTGACCCGCAAGCTGCGGTTCGAGGTGGGCGACGAGATGATCATCACCTCCGAGACCGTCGAGTCGGTGCCGCGGCAGGAAAGCGGCGAGGTGCCGCGCCTGTCGTGCACCCTGCCCGAAGCCGTCGCCGCGCTGCAGGTCGGCCAGCCCGTGCTTTTCGACGACGGCGCCATCGCCGCCGAGGTCGTCTCCGTGGGCGCCGCCGATGGGTCGGCCGACGTGGAGTCGGCGGATGCCGGGGACGTGGACGTCGTCAAGCACCACGAAGCCCGCCTGAAGGTCACCCGGGCCAAGCCGGGCGGCCAGAACCTGGCCGGCCACAAGGGCATCAACCTGCCCACCACCGACCTGCCGGTGCCCGCGCTGACCGAGGAAGACGCCGAGAATCTGCGCTTCGTAGCGGAAAACGCCAACGTGGCGGCGGTGAGCTTCATCCGCACGCCCGAGGACGTCGCACACGTCCTCGAGGAGCTGGAGACCATCGCCGCCGAGTACGAGGCCGCGGGCAACGCCGAGCTGGCCGAACGCTCCCGCAACCTGGGCATCGTGCTGAAGATCGAGACCATCCCGGCCTTCGAGAACCTCCCCGAAATCCTCGTCGCCGGCATGCGCCACGCCAACATGGGCATCATGATCGCCCGGGGCGACCTCGCCGTGGAACTCGGCTTCCAGCGCATGGGCGAAGTGCCCGGCCAGATCCTCGCGCTCGCGCAGGCCGCCCGCGTGCCCACCATCCTGGGCACCCAGGTCCTCGAATCGCTGGCCAAGTCCGGCCTGCCCGCCCGCGCCGAAATCACCGATGCCGCGTTCGCGCTGCGCGCCGAGTGCGTCATGCTGAACAAGGGCCCGCACATCACCGAAGCCATCGTCATCCTGGACGATTTGGCCAAGAAGATGGGCCGCTCGCAGCGCAAGAACCGCATCATGCTGCGCCGCATCCGCTCCTGGGACGGTGAAACGCGATGACCGGCGCAGTGAAGGGACCGGGCCCGGACCAGCGGGGCCCGGCAGCGCCGGGGCCGGGCAACCCGGGTCTGCACCGCAACGGCGAATGGGCAGGCGATTGGGGCGTGCCGCGCACCCCTCCGCCGCCGCCTGCGTTCGGCCGCGGGTCCGTGACCGGTCACATCAACCACGACGTGCCGGGCGGCTACGGGCAGGGGCCGCGACCCATCAGCGGTTCGATTCACCCGCGCGGTCCGGTGCCGGGGCCCGTGCCGGCGCCGATCCCGATGAGCGGCTTCACCCCGTACCAGGTGCCGCCGAAGCCCGAGCCGCAGGAGGTCGCGCGCCGTCGTGCGGCGGCCGCCCGGGCGTGGGCGGTGGCAACGGCCGGGCTGTTCGGTCTCGGGACGTTCGCCACGTGGGGCAGCTATCAGTCGCCGGCCGGCAGCGCGGTGCCGTCGCTGCTGCTCGGGCCGGTGTCGTCGTTGTTGTTCGTCGCCGCCGTCGTGGCCGCCGGCGTGCTCGGCGCGTACGGCATCGCGACGTTGCGTGCGTTGGCGGAGCGGGCGCGGCAGTGGCGGCCGCCGCTGGCGCGCAGCCCGAAGACCATCACCGCCATGCACCTGTGGCCCGGGCGCAACATCACCGGCCCGGTGGTCATTCTCGCGGAGACGGGCGTGCGCGGGCCCGGCAAGTGGGCGTGGTTCGTCTCCTGCGTGTTGTGGCCGTTGACGCTGGTGTCGGCGTTTCTGAGCACCACGGCGCTGGACGTGTTCCGCAGCGGCGTGCTGGCCACCATCGCGGCCATCGCGTCGGCGGCGGCGGTCGGGGCGTTGGCGCGGGCGTTGGCCCCGCCGGATCCGCGGCGCCTGGTGCCCGGCGCAGATGATGCGCTGGCCGCGGCGCTTGACGACGACGCCGACGCGGACGACGAAGACGTCGACCCGGAGGTGGCCGCCGAGCGCGCCGAGCGGCGGGCCCGGGCTCGCGCGGCGGCGGAGCCGTTCTGGTCGCGCGGCCTGATCACCGCGCAACGTTCGCGCACCCCGAAGACCATCACCCCGCCCATCGACGACGCGATCACGTCCCTGTACCGGGATGTGCACGAGGAGAAGCCCTGATGGAGATCATCGCCCACCGCGGAGCCTCCGGCGCCCACCCCGAACACACCATCGGCGCCTATGAGGCGGCCGTCGCCGAAGGGGCCGACGGCGTCGAGTGCGACATCCGCCTCACCGCCGACGGTCACCTGATCTGCATGCACGACCGCACCCTGAACCGCACCACCGACGGTTCCGGCGCGGTCGGCGCGACGACGCTGGAGCAGATCCGCCGTCTCAACGCCGGCACGTGGGAGAAGCCGCAGCCGGTGCTGGAGTTCGACACGTTCCTCGAGTTCGCCGTTGCCAACCCGGAGATCGGACTGTTCATCGAGACCAAGCACCCCGTGTCCACCGGCCTGCGCACCGAGCGCGTGCTGCGGGAGCGTCTCCGCCACTTCGGCCTGGACCGCGACCCGCGGACCAGGATCATCAGCTTCGCGGCCCGGTCCATCAACGCCGTCGGCGAGATGCTGCCGGACCTGGAGCGCATCCAGCTGGTGAAGGCCCCGGGCGCCCGCACCGCCATGCAGCGCTACCTCGGCGGCCCCACCGCGATGGGCGTGGACATGTACGGCGCCCGCCGCGACCCGATGGGCATGATGTCGTGGAACCTGCCGCTGTACTGCTGGCTGGCCAAGACCGACGTCGACGTCACCTACGCCAAGGCGCGGGGCATCGACTGGCTGGCCACCGACTGGCCCGCCCGCGCCCGCAAGGCACTGGATTCCATGCCGCGCGTCGGCGGTTTCGACGCCGCCACCACCGCCGCGATGACCTCCGGCATGGGCGAACGCGAGGCCCGCGCCGCCCGGGCGGAACGCGCCCACCGGGCCGCCGACCTCATCGCCGCCCAGGACACCGCCACCGCCGAAGCGCAGGGCACCCCGCTCAGCGATTTCGGGGCGGACGACTCGTCGCCGGAGGTGCTGCTCGCCCAGCGCGACACCGGCCTGCGCCCCGAGGACGCCGTCGACTTCGACCGCGATTCCCTGCGGCCGGAGGACGTCACGCGGACCGTCGCAAAGCCGGGGACCGGAACCTCCCACTGACCCGGGCCCGCACCACCGCCCCGGCCGCCGCTGCAAGTATGTTGGGGCCGTGGGAAAAAAGTCTCGTAAGAACCGTGCCGCATCCGACGTCAACGTGCCCGAGGGGATGAGCCGCCGCCAGGCCAAGCTCGCCGCCCGTGCCGCCGAACGCGAACGCCTCGCCGGAAACCCCCGGCCGTTCGCCGGATTCGACGCCGAAGCCGATCTCGTCGCCCTGCGCGAGTTCGCCCCGTCGGCCACCGTGCCCGCCGAGGTCGCCGGCGCCAAGCGCCCGATCCACCTGTGCACCGTGCTTCCGGGCGGCATCGCCGCGCTGACCCGGGCCACCTCCGAGGGCGGCGCCGCCTACGTGGCCATGCAGACCCAGTCGCGTTCCAACGACGCCGCCGCCGACCTGGCCCGCGCCCTCGAATGGGCCCGCAACGCCGACGACGGGCAGCAGTTCGACAGCGCCGTCGACGGCACCGACGGCGGTGCGCTCGGCGACATCCTCACCGGCGTCACGCTCGACGAGCTCGAGGTGCACCAGGACTTCGAATGGTGGATCCCCGCCGGCGTCGAACGCACCCAGCTGGTGCAGCAGAACCTCGCCGTCGCCAACGACTCGATCATGCCGTCGCACCGCCTCGACCTCGACGTCCCCGGCGCCGTGTGGTGGATCGACCCGGGCGAGCGCGCGCACATCCGCTGGATTCGCCGCGAGGACGAGCGGCAGTTGCTCGACGCCCTGGCCCGCGTCCACGCCGCCGACCGGTTGAGCATGGGCGAGGGCACCAAGTTCGCCGGCGTGTTCCGCACCGACGGCGTCCTCGTGCCGGTCTGGGACCTGGACAACACCGTCGCCCACGACTCGTGGGGCGAGGTCATCGCCGACGCCGCCGCGCGGATCGAGAAGGCGCTGGCCTCCGACGCGCCGCTGACCGCCGACGAGCGGAAGTCCCGCGACACCATCGTGTCGCGTCAGGTCACCATCCGGTAGGCCACGTCGGGCCACGTCCGGCCGAACCGCTCCGCCCCCGCCTACTTCAATTCGTCGAAGAAGGCGGGGGCCGCCGCGTCATCCCACAGCAGGACGTTGCCGGCGTGCCCGGTGTCCATGGTCCCGGCGGTGGGGACGGTCTCGGATTCGGTGCCCAGCGCCATCCGCAGCATCAGCCATCCGAGGTGCCAGACGTGGTCGCCGGAGTCGACGGTGAGGGCCTTGGCGCCCGTGGAGCCGAGGCGATACCAGCGCCAGGGGTTGAGCCACACGGCGGGGGAGGAGACGCGGTCGACCATCGCACCCATGAATTCGCGCTGACGGGCGACGCGGTCGAGGTCGCCTTGGGCGGTGGCGCGGGTGCGGACGTAGCCGAGGCCGGTGGCGCCGTCGAATTTCTGGCAGCCGGCGTCGATGTCGAGGCCGGCGAGGGGGTCTTGGATGGCCTCGGTGGGGCACATTTCGATGCCGCCCATGGCGTCGACGATGGAGGCGAATCCGCCGAAGCCGATTTCGGCGTAGTGGTCGATGCGGATGCCGGTGTTGTGCTCGATGGTTTCGGCGAGGAGTCGGGCGCCGCCGAAGGAGTAGGCGGCGTTGATCTTGTTTTGCCCGTACCCGGGGATGTCGACGTAGGAGTCGCGGGGCAGCGACACCAGGCGGCCCTTTCCGACGAGGGGGAAGTGGGCGATCATGATGGTGTCGGTGCGTTGGCCGAAGTCGCCGGCGCCGGTGGCGAGGTTGGCGGCGTCTTCGTCGGTGAGTCCGTCGCGGGAGTCGGAGCCGACGATGAGCCAGTTGCTGGCCATGGTTCGTCCGGGGCGGTCTCCGTCGGGGAATGCGTCGACGCGGTTGAGGTTGAAGTCGACCCACATTGCGCCGGCGCCGGCGACGAGGAGCAGCACCAGCAGGAACGATTTGATGGTGAAGCCGAGGTTGCGGGGCCTGCGGTTGCGGGGGCGGCGGTCGGGTCGGCGTCCGTCGTCCAGTGCTTTGCGACGTCCACGTCCACGCCTTCGGGCTGCGTCGTCGCGGCCGTCGTAATCGTCGAGCCGGCGCGTGCGATCGCCGCGGGGCCGGTCGGGGTGGTCGGCGTAGCCGCGGTCGGGGTCGTAGCCGCGGGGCGGGAAGCGGGGATCGTCCTGGCCCCGGTAGAGGGGGCGGTCGCCGCGGAGATCGTCGGGCCGCTGGAACACCCGGGTGTCGGAGGAGCGGGGACGGCGTGGCGGCGCATCGGAAGGGGCGGGGCGCCGGCGGGGTTCGGCGTGACGGCCCTCGCCGGGGCGCAGGCCCCGTTCGCGCAGGCGGCGCAGCTCCTCGACGTCGGCCCGGGTCAGGTATCCCTCGGGAGTGCGCGGACGCCCGGAGAAGCGTTGCCCCCGGTCATCGGCCGGGGAAGCATCGCGGCGCGGCTGCGCCGACCGCCGGTAAATGGGACGGCCGTACCTGTCGCGCAGGGGCTTGCCGTCGCGGCCGCGCACGATCTCGCGGTCGTCGCGGGGCTGATCGCTTCCATCCATGGCTAAAGACAATAGGGCAGGTCGGGGATGGGGGATAACGGGCGCCGGGACGCGATTATCCTGTACCCATGTTCGCGAAACGCTCCGAAACCGGGTGGGAACGCCCGGCCGCGAAAGCCGCAGACGCCACCCACGTCAAGGCCCGCCCCGGTGCGCCCGCCGGGTTCTTCGCCCTCGAAGCCGCCGGCCTGCGATGGCTGAAGGAGCCCGAAGCCGACGGCGGAGCGCGGGTCGTCGACGTCGTCGAGGTGGGCCGCAACAAGCTGGTTCTGCGCAAAATCTCGGCGGGGCGGGCGTCGGCGCGCAAGGCGCGGGAGTTCGGCGAAGCCCTCGCCCGCACGCACGACGCCGGAGCCCCCGCATTCGGCGCGCCGCCCGAGGGGTGGGAACGCGACGGCTGGTTCGGGCCGCTCGACGACCCCCGGACCATGCGACTGACGCCGCGCACGCGATTCGGGCAATTCTGGGCCCACGACCGCATCGCCCCCGCCGTCGCCGAACTCGCCCGGCGCCCCGGCTGTTACGCGCCGTCGGAACTGGCCGTGTTCGAGCGGCTCATCGAGAAGCTGCTCGACGGCGAGTTCGACGACGACGAAGCCCCCGCCCGCGTTCACGGCGACCTGTGGTGGGGCAACCTGATGTGGGATGACGCCGGGGCGATCCTCATCGACCCCGCCGCGCACGGAGGACACCGCGAGGAGGACCTGGCGATGCTCGGGATGTTCGGGACGCCGCACCTCGACGACATCATCGCCGGCTACGAGTCGGTTCACCCGCTGCCGGGCCGCGAGGAACGGGCGCCGCTGCACCGCCTCTATGCGGTGCTCATGCATGCGGTGCTTTTCGGCGGCGGGTACGCGGGGCAGGCGCTGAACATCGCGAAACGGTACGCGTAGCCCGGCGCAGGCCCGCGGCGCACGTACCGTTGGGGCATGCACGCCCACGATGACGTCATCTATCTCGTTGCGCCGACGGGCCACCCGAATTTCGGCGACGAGTACATCGCCGCGGCCTGGCTGCGCACCCTGGCGCGGCGTCGCCCGCGGTCGCGCGTCGTGCTGGATTGCCCTGATCCGGGGATGGTCGGGGTGCTGCATGCGGGGCTGCACCCGCGGCTGACCGTGACGGACACGCTGTTCCGCCTGGCCGAGGCCGCCCGCCACGGCATTCCGGAGGGCGACCGGCATTGGGCGGATGCGGCGCGCCGGGCGGAGGAGGCGGCGGTCGACCATCGCGTCCTCGGCACCGTCGCACCGCACCTGGAGGCCGGGCTGGGTCTGCTGCGCTCGGCGTCGACGATTCACGCCCTCGGCGGCGGCTGGGTCAACGACATCTGGCCCGACAAGTCGGTGGTCCTCGCCGCGGCGTCGGCCGTCGCGGAGCAATCGCGGGCCGCCCGCGGGGGTCGGGGCGCGGTGCGGCTGCTGGCCACGGGCATGGGGTTGGCGCCGGCGGGGCTTTACGACGAGTCGATGCACCGCATCTGGCCCCGCTTCGACCTCATCGACGTGCGCGACGAGGCGTCGGAATCCATCGCGCGGGCCGCGGTCGGCGGTGATGGTGCGGAGGCTTCGGGGGCCGCCACCCGCATTACGTACTCGGGCGATGACGCGTGGGTGGTGCTCGCCTCCGGCGACCTGGAGGACAACGGCCTCGGTGCGGGGGAGGGCACGCCGGGCCGGGCGCGGCCGATCGTGTTGTGCCTGCAGGGTGATCTGCTCGCGGGCCGTGACGCCGAGGGCGGGACCGACGAGTCCCGTGAGTCCCACGAGTCCGGCGATAACTCCGTGGCCGAGGCCCCTGTCACCGAGGACTCCGCGGCCGCCCTCGCCGACGCCGTGATCGATGTGTTGCGCGGTTGGGAGGTCGACGGGCGCCCGGTGTCCGGTCGCGATATCGCGGTGGTCGAGGCGATTCCGCACGTCGATGTGCGGGTGTGGCACCGGATCGAGCATCGTGCCCCGGATCTGGCCGAGGGGGCGCACGTGGTGCGTTTCGCGGAGTTGTGGGATCGGGGCCTGCCGGCGCGGCCGGGCCAGCGGTGGTTGACCACGCGTTTTCATCCGCATCTCATTGCGGCGGCGCGCGGCGCGTCGGGTGTGGCGCTGGACGTGCACGTGCACGGCTACTACTCCGTCAAGCATGGGTCGGTGGTGGCGGCTGGCAGCCGGTGGCCGGTGGTTTCGCTTGACGACGTCGCGGTCGCCGAGCCCGGCCCGGGGATCTCGGACGCGGCGGTGGAGAGCAACCGGGTGGCGAAGGCCGCGACGGTCGAGGTGGCGTATCCGGTTCATCCGGTCGTCGAAGGGTTGACCAAGGCCGCGGTGACGGTGCGTCGTGCGGGCAGGGCGTTGCAGGAGCGGATTCGAGGCGCAATCGACGACCACTCCTGAGGCGCATGTGACGCATGTGAAACATGAGGTCAGGGGCCATTTGCGGGTTTTGCGTACCGTTACCGGGCCGTGATGAAGCGGCGTTTAGTGAGCGGCATTCACCCGGGGGGATGTGATCTTTTCGTTATCTGACGGCGTTTTCGCACGTGCCGGTTGGTTTCTGCGGCGGGCACATTTCGGCGGGGGTGGTCGAATTTTCACGGTTCCGCGCAGAAGGTGGACATGTCCCCGGCTCGACCCTACGGTGATCACGACTTGATAACGGGGCGGTTACGAACCGTCCTTCACGACATGCTCCTCAACGATCAGAAAGTCAACTCATGGGTTACACCGGACGTCACCGCAAGGTCAGCTCCCTGAAGATCGCCAAGCGCAACATCGCGATGATCGCCGCCTTCGCGGGCATCGCCACCGCCGGCAGCGTTCCCGCCGCGGGCGCCGCCCCGATGCCCGGCGTCGGCTCGATCGTGCAGGACGTCGTCGACGGCGCCTTCAACACCGACATGGCCCCGGCCGCCGTGGCCAACACCGTCGTGCGCCCCGCGGCCGGCGAGCTGACGTCCGGCTACGGCCCGCGCTGGGGTCGCATGCACAACGGCATCGACATCGCCAACGCCGTCGGCACCCCGATCTACGCCGTCATGTCCGGCACCGTGATCGATTCCGGACCGGCCTCCGGCTTCGGCAACTGGATCCGCATCCGCCACAACGACGGCTCCGTGTCCGTCTACGGTCACATGGAAACCCTGAGCGTCAGCGTCGGCCAGACCGTTGGCGCCGGTGAGTACATCGCGGGCATGGGCAACCGCGGCCACTCCACCGGCTCGCACCTGCACTTCGAGATTCACCCCGACGGCAGCACCCCGGTCGACCCGGAGCCGTGGTTCGCCGAGCACGGCATCTACTTCTAGGGTCCGACTACTTCTGGAGCCCGACTACTTCCGGGGCCCGGTCGGCCGCCATCGGGATACGGGAGTCAGACCAGCGACTCCAGCCACGGCGCCACCAGCGGGTATCCGGTAAACGCCACGGCGTCGATGAGGAAATGCGCGATGACCAGCGGCCACACGCGTCCGGTGCGCAGGAACCACGCGGCGAAGACGACGCCCATCACGACGTTGCCGACCCCCGCGCCCACGCCCTGATACAGGTGGTACGCCCCGCGCAGCAGGGCCGACGCCGCGATGATCGATGCGACGGTTCTGCGCGTCAGGCGGGCGTCGTCATGCAAATCCCCGCCCCACAACTGCCGCAACCGCACCACCAGCCAGCCGACGACGACGAACTCTTCTGCGACCGCATTCGCCGCGGCCCAACCCAGCAGCGGCACGACGGTGACGGCGGTGACGCCCATCGCCGCCGGATCGATCGGCCTGCCGAATCCCGCCGCGACGCCGAGGACGTACAACGCCAGCCCGGGGATGCCGATCAGCGCCGCCAGGCCCGCGCCCCACGCCCAATCACCGGCGCGCATGCGGCCGGGCATGGACCGGATGCCGTCGGCGCGCAGCAGGTACCACGCCAGACCGCCCCACGCGAGCAGTCCGACGATGCGGACCAGATGCAGCGCGCCGTTGAACCACGGGTCATCCGCCAGCGCATCGTTGAGCGACACCGGCTGATCCCGCAGCGAACCCCCGACCAGGGCGCCGATGAGCCGCACGATCGCGCTGAGGGCCGAAGTGCCGAACGTCACGGCCAGCACGACCAGGATCTCCGCTTTGAGCCGGCGCGGCGTTGGCGTGCGGTTGCCGCGTGACGACGCCTCCGTCATCGCGCCACGCCGTTGTCCCGGCGGCGCCCGGAGAGCCCCCGGCGTCGGTCGGCCAGGTCGCGTTCGATGGAGTGAAGATCGGCCAGCGGGTCCACCAGGTCGGCGGCCAGACGCAGCAGCGTGGCCGCGTCGCAGTGCACCGCCCCGAGGTGAACCGACGCCCCGGAGCCGCCGAAGGGCACCGACAGCCCCGCCCAGCCGGTGAGGTTCCACAGCGACAGCCACGGAGTCCACTCGGTCTGCGCCAGGAAGTTGTCCTGCGGCTCCATCGCGGCGAAATGCCCGATCGGCGGCGGATCGAACGCGAGCGTCGGAGTGACCACCGCATCGACGTCCCATCGGTTACGGATCGCCGCGCCCAATCCCAACCGCGTGCGGTGGTGTCCGGCGGCGACGTCATCGGAGACGATCGAGCCGCGCTCGCGGATCCACCGGACCATCGACGAGAAATCGTCGTCCGGCAACCGCGACGCGAAATACGTCATGACCTCTGTGAACGTATGGAAAACATCCGGGCCCTCCGGCGGATACGGCGCGGGGACCTCCACGACCTCGTGCCCGGCGTCGGACAGGCGGTCCGCGGCGGCCAGCGCGGCATCGCGCCAATGCCGCGCCACGGCGACCTCGGCATGGAACGGCGCCACCGTCACCCCGATGCGCAGGTGGCCGGTGCGCGGTCCGGCCACCCGTCCAGCGTCGTCGCGAGTCGGCGACTGCGACGGGGAGGGCAGGTTGGCCAGGAGGGCGGCGTCGTCAAGCGAACGCGTCAGAAAACCGGCCGTGGCCAAACGCCCCCCGAGGATGTCGTGCGCTGGCTTCAAACCCACCAGCCCGCACGAGGCCGCCGGAACGCGAATGGAACCGCCGCCGTCGGATCCCAACGCCGCCGCCACCGCACCCGACGCCACCGCCACGGCGGAACCACCCGACGACCCGCCCGGCGTGCGCCCGGGACGCAGCGGATTGTCCGGCGCGGGCAGGTCCGTCGGCTCGGTGTAGGCCGTCGCACCCATCTCCGACGTCGCCGTCGTGGCGGGAATCGTCGCACCGCGGGCCAGCAGGCGAACCACCGGATCCGCCGTGTGCTCCGCGGTCCGCGCCAACCGGGACGACCCGAGGGTGCAGGTCACCCCGCTGATCGGGTACAGATCCTTGACGGCGACGGGCAGACCGGTCAGGCGGCGGGCGTCGTCGCGCGAACCCGGCCCGGACGCGCGCTGCGCGGAAGGGTCGCGCAGCCGCCGGTCCACCGCAGCCGCCGTTACCTCCGCCAGATTCGACGTCAACGTGGCCACGCCCGTGTCCTCCGGGCGGCCCACCAGGGCGTCGACCGCCCGCGACGCCAATTCGGTCGCCGACTCCTCGCCCGCCGTCACCGCCGCGACGATGCTCCCGGCGCTGCGGGCGGCACCGCGGCCGGCGTTGGTGACGGGGGGTTCGACGATCATGGGGCGAAAGTCTATCCGCACACTTAGGCTGGTGGGCATGACCACCGTGACCTACCTGGGCCCCGCCGGAACCTTCACCGAGGCGGCCCTGCTGGCGATGGCCCGCCGCGGCGAAATCGACCCCGCCGGCGAGAGCGCCGTCGACACCGTGCCCGTCGACAGCCCCGGCGCCGCGCTGGCCGCCGTGCGCAGGGGCGACGCCGACTTCGCCTGCGTGGCCATCGAAAACAGCGTCGACGGTGCCGTGACCCCCACGTTCGACGCCCTGGCGCTGGGCCCGGAGCTGCAGATCTACCGCGAAACCGAAATCGGCGTGGAGTTCTCCATTCTCGTCCGCCCCGGCACGGATCCGGCGTCGGTGAAAAGCTTCGCCACCCACCCCGTCGCCTACCCGCAGGTCAAGCAGTGGGTCGACGCGAATCTGCCCGGCGTGGAGGTGCACTCGGCATCCTCGAACGCAGCGGCCGCCCACCTCGTCGCCGACGGCGTCCACGACGCCTGCGCCGCGCCCGCCCGGGCCGGGGAGCTGCTGGGCCTGGCGGCCATCGCCGAGGGCGTCGCCGACGTCCGCGGCGCCCGCACCCGATTCGTGCTTGTCGGGCGCCCCGGCGTGCCCACCCCGCGCACCGGCGTCGACCGCACCAGCGTCTGCTTCACCCTGCGCAACGAGCCCGGCTCGCTCATGCGCGCGATGAACGAATTCGCCGTGCGCGACATCAACCTCACCCGCATCGAATCCCGGCCGACGCGAGAATTGATGGGCACCTACCGGTTCCACATCGACGTCGCCGGGCACATCGACGATCCGGCGGTGGCATCGGCCCTGGCGGCGCTGCACCTGCGGGCCGCCGACCTGCGCTTCCTCGGTTCGTGGCCCGCCGCGCAGGGAACCTCGAGCATCGACGTCGGACCGCCGGACGTCGCCGACGCGCTGGCCTGGGTGGCCGAACTGAAGGAAGGGAAGCGACGATGACCACGTTCGACGGCAACTTCGCCGCAGGAGAGGACCACTCGCTCGACGAGTCGGTGGGGCGGGCGCACCGCGGCCGGGACCGGCTGATCCTCATCCGCCACGGTCAGACCCACGCCAACATCGCCCGGATCCTGGACACCGCGCTGCCGGGCGCCCCGCTGACCGACCAGGGCATCATCCAGTCGCGGCGCCTGGGCCGGGTGCTGCTGCCGTCGTGGGACCGGCTGACGGAGATCGTCACCTCCCATGCGCTGCGCGCCCGCCAGACCGGCGCAGGAGCGGTGGCCGGGCTGCATCACCTGGCGGGCCCGGGCGTGCGCCTGCGCCACGAGGCCGGGTTGCACGAGGTCCAGGCCGGAGAGATCGAGGGCCGCAGCGACTTCGACGCCCACCGCCGCTTCATGGAGGTCTTCCACGCCTGGCTCCACGGCGACGCCGCCGCGAAGATCCCCGACGGAGAATCCGCCGACGACGTCCTCTCCCGCTACCTGCCGGTGCTGCGGAAACTGGTCGCCGAAGGCCACGATTCCGCCGACGCCGCCGGTTCGGCCGACGCCGGCCGCAACATCGCCGTGGTGAGCCACGGTGCGGCGATCCGCCTGATCGCGCAGCATTTGTCGGGCATCGACGGCCAGTTCGTCTTCGACAACCCCCTGCCCAACGCCGCGCGCGTGGAACTGGTGCGCGACGTCGACGCCGGCGACGGCGACGAGGTCGGCTCCTGGACGCTGGCCCGCTGGGGCGAATTGCACCACGAACCCGAGGAGCAGTAGGCCGCGCCGCTTTCCCCCGGCGCCGCCTACCCGTAGCCGAGCCGGTCGAGGTCGTCTTCGTCCATGCCGAAAAAGTGCCCCACCTCGTGGAGGACCGTGATGCGGATCTGCTCCACCAGCATCGACTCCGAGGCGCAATAGTCGAGCAGCGCCTCACGGTAGATGTGGATGCAATCCGGCGGCCCCCAATGGTTCGCCTGGCGCTCCGTCAGGGGCACTCCCTCGTACAGGCCCAAAAGATCCGGCGTCTCGGGGTTGCGGGCCGCGACGAGGATGACCACGTTGCCCATCAGATCCAGGAACTGGTCGGGGATGAGGTCGATGGCCTCGTCGACGAGCTCGTCGAAACGCTCTTCGGAAACGTCGATCACGGTGTCACCTCTTCTGCGATCCATCGGCCGACCGGGGCACGCGCGGATCGTCGTCAAGCACGACCGGCCCGCCCCGCACCGGCCTAGTATCCCGTTGCCCCGGACCCGTCCACGGTGCCCGTCGGCGCACCCGCACCCGGCGCGGTCTGCTGCGGCGGATCGCCCTCCTCGCGCAGCGGATTGCGCGGCGGCGGGTCGACCTTCGGCTCCCCGTTGATGGTGAACTCGCCCTTCGCCGACCCCGCCAACGACGCGAAACCGTCCTGGCCGTTGTCCTTCATCAACCAGCAGTTCACCGAATGCGTGCCGGCCTCGTAGGCCTCGGGGGCGATGCTCATCCAAAACGGAAGCAACGTCGACTGGTACAGGGCCTCCTCGCCGCCCAGGTACTCCTCGGCGGCGGCAACGCAGGCCTCGTTGAGGTGCTCGTTCTGCTCCTCGATGGTGGGAGTGCGGTCGGGGAAAGTGTCGCGCAGGTCGAACACGCCGACGGCCTCGAGCAGATGCGGCTCCGCACAGTCGACGGGCAGCAGACCGCCGGAATCGTCGAGGGCGACGCATTCGCCGACGTCGACGACGTTGGCCTGATCGGCCTCCTTGACCCGGCCCGAAACCTGGGTGGGCGAACCGTCCGGCGCGGTGGGCTGCAGGCCGCACAGCATGGTGCGGTCGCCCTCGGCCCACGACGTGCTGGGCGGCAGGATCGGGGCGGGCACGAATCGGCCCGACGGGTCGAGCTTGCCGTCCATGTACGCGACGACGGGATCCTGGCAGACCCAGTCGCGCAGCTGCAGGAGGGCGTCCTGGTCGGGTTCGGGGGCGTCGTCGCCGAAATCGCCGATCCACGCTTCGACGTTGCGCAGGTCGACGCGGTCGGCCACTTCGAAGCGGTGCTCCTGCTTGCAGTCGACGACGACGAAGTTGCTCACCGTGCCGTCGTCGGCGATGTCCCAGGTGAGGCAGTCGCCGACGTTGGCGTTGGTGAACGCCGCCGCGTCGACGTCCTCGACCGTGGTGTCGCTTTTCACGCCGGTCGACTCCGGCTCGGGGGCGTCGAAGGGGCTCTGCCACCAGGCGGTCAGTCCGGCGCCGACGAGCATCGCCACGGAGGTGACCCGCAGGCCCCACCCGTCGCGCATGCCGTTTTTGATACGTCGCTCAGCCATCCCCTTCATTGTGCATCACTCGGGTACCCGGGCAGGCACCGCTATGCTCTCCGCCATGCTCGTTTCGCCCCTGATTTCCCGTCCGTCCCCCACTTTCGGGGTGTCGTGGGCCCCCGGCCGCGGTTGCCGTGCGGTCGCCGGCGTCGCCGCGGGACGGCGCGCGCGATGAACTGGGCTGCGTTGACGGCGATGCTGGGACTCCATATCGCGGGCATGACGTCGCCGGGGCCGGATATTTTCCTGATCCTGCGGATGGCCACGCGGTCGTGCAAGCATGCGTTGGCGGCGGTGGCGGGCGTCGTCACGGGGGCGACGATGTGGGTGACGCTGACGGTGGTGGGCGTGGCCGCGGTGCTGGCGTCGCAGCCGGCGTTGATGGGCGGCATCCAGCTGGTCGGTGGCGCGTACCTGGCGTACATGGGCGTGCGGATGCTCGTCGGGGGCGTCCGCGGCATCCGCGAAGTGCAGGCCGGTGGCGTGGCGGCGGTCGGCGTGGCGCCGTTGGGCAGCCTCGGCGGGGCGTACCGACAGGGACTGCTGACGAATCTGTCCAACCCGAAGATCGTCCTTTTCTTCGCGGCGGTGCTGTCGCAGTTCATGCCGGTCGGCGCGCCGTGGTGGGTGCAGGTGGTCTACATCGCGGCGCTGGTGATCACGTCGGTGCTGTGGTTCGGGCTGATCGCCGTCACGGTGTCGACGGAGCCGGTGGTGCGCCGCATGGTGTCGGCGGGACCGTGGATCGATCTGGTGGCGGGCGTCGTTTTCGCCGTGATGGGCGTTTCCTTCGTCTGGCAGGGCTTGACGACGCTGACCTGATCGCAGTCGGCCGATGGCTCCCCGGCACGCCCCGGGCACGGGGCCGGAGACGGGGGAGGGGCCGTCGCAAAGCAGCCTTTCCCCGGTTGCCGGTGAACGCCGACCTCCTCCGGGTACCCTGGGCACGTGATCGATCTGAAATTCCTCCGCGACAATCCCGACGTCGTCCGCGAATCGCAGCGCACCCGCGGCGAAGACCCCGCCCTCGTCGACGAGCTGCTCGACGCCGACGCCCGCCGCCGCGACGCCATCGCCAACGCCGACGCGCTGCGCGCCGAGCACAAGGGATTCGGCAAGAAGATCGGCGCCGCCTCCAAGGAAGAGCGCCCCGCCCTGCTGGAGGAGGCCAAGGCGTTCTCCGGCCGCGTCAAGGACGCCGAAAACGAGCAGCGCGAAGCCGAGGCCGCCGTCCACGAGCTGCAGATGAAGCTCGGCAACATCGTCGCCGGCGCCCCGGCGGGCGGCGAAGACGACTACATCGTCCTCGAGCACGTCGGCGAGGTCCCCGAGTTCGACTTCGAGCCGAAGGACCACCTCGACCTCGGCGAATCGCTCGGACTGATCGACATGGAGCGCGGCGCGAAGGTGTCCGGCTCCCGCTTCTACTTCCTCACCGGCGCCGGCGCGATGCTGCAGCTCGGCCTGCTCAACCTGGCGGCCCAGAAGGCCACCGAGCACGGCTTCCAGCTGATGATCCCGCCCGTGCTCGTCCGCCCCGAAACCATGGCCGGCACCGGCTTCCTCGGCGCGCACGCCGACGAGGTCTACCGCCTCGAAGAGGACGACCTTTACCTGGTTGGCACCTCCGAGGTCGCCCTCGCCGGTTACCACGCCGACGAGATCATCGACCTGTCCGACGGCCCCATCCGCTACGCCGGTTGGTCGTCCTGCTTCCGTCGCGAAGCCGGGTCCTACGGCAAGGACACCCGCGGGATCCTCCGAGTCCACCAGTTCGACAAGGTGGAGATGTTCTCCTACTGCAAGCCGGAGGACGCCGAGGCCGAGCACCGGAAGCTGCTGGAGATGGAGCGCGACATGCTCGCCGCCGTCGAGGTGCCGTACCGCATCATCGACGTCGCCGGCGGCGACCTCGGCTCGTCGGCCGCCCGCAAGTTCGACACCGAGGCGTGGGTGCCGACGCAGAACACCTACCGCGAGCTGACGTCGACGTCGAACTGCACCACCTTCCAGGCCCGACGCCTGAAGACCCGCTACCGCGACGACAACGGCGGCACCCAGTTCTGCGCCACCCTCAACGGCACGCTGGCCACCACCCGCTGGCTCGTGGCCATCCTGGAGAACAACCAGCGCGCCGACGGGTCCGTCGTCGTGCCCGAGGCGCTGCGCCCGTTCGTCGGCCGCGACGTCCTCGAGCCGGTGGCCAACCCGAAGAAGAAGGGCTGACGAATGGCGTTCGACGCGTCCAACTACACGAAGATCCGGGGGTTCGCCGTCCCGAAGTCCTTTCGCCCGGCCCCGCTGACCGATGAGGCGAAGGAGGTGCTCTACGGGCGGATCACCCTGCCCGTCGCCATCGCCTACATGCGCTTCCAGGGCCTGGACATCACCGTCGACGGCGCGGAGCACATGCCCGTCGACGGCGGCGCGATGGTCGCGGTGAATCACACCGGGTACTTCGACTTCGTCTACGCGGGGATCCCGGCGTTCCTCAACGGCCGCCGCCTGATCCGCTTCATGGCGAAGAAGGAGATCTTCGACAACAAGTACGCCGGCCCCCTGATGCGCGCGATGAAGCACATCGAGGTCGATCGTCTCGCCGGTCGCGGCGCCTACGAGGAGGCGGTGCGCCGACTGCGCGCCGGTGCCCTGGTGGGCATTTTCCCGGAGGCCACGATCTCGCGGTCCTTCGAAATCAAGGGGTTCAAGACCGGTGCCGCACGCCTGGCGGACGAGGCCGAGGTGCCTTTGGTCCCGGTGACGATCTTCGGTTCGCAGCGGGTGTGGACCAAGGGTCACAAGAAGAACCTCGGCCGCGTCAACGTTCCCATCTGGATTCGCGTCGGCGAGCCGATCCGCACCACCGGCGATGCCGCCGCGGACACCGCGAGGCTTCACGACGCCATGGTCGAGCAGTTGGCCGCCCTGCGGGCCGATTACATCGAGCGGTACGGGGACGAGCCCGGCGCCTACTGGTTGCCCGCCTCGCTCGGCGGTTCCGCGCCGACGCTGGAGGAGGCCGACGAGATGGACGAGAAGGAGCGGTTGGAGCGCATCGCCAAGCGCGACGCGAAACTCGCCCGGGAGGGCAAGCGGCCCGGCGGCGACGGCGACGCGGGCGACGGCACCGCCCCCGAACCCCGGGAGCGCTGACCCGACGTGACCACCGAGGTTCCCCGTGGCTCCGACGCGGCCGCCGCTGCAGGGGGAGAGGGGCGGTCGTACGGCACGGGGGAGCTGCCGCCGTTGCTGGTCGCCTCCGACATCGACGGCACCCTGCTCGATTCACGGGATCGCGTGTCGCCGCGCCTGAAGCGGGCCATCGGCCGCATGATCCGCCGCGGCGTGCCGCTGACGCTGGCCACCGGGCGACCGGCCCGTTGGCTGCAGCCCGTGCTGGAACAACTGCCGGTGCGGCCCGTGTGCGTCTGCGGCAACGGGGCGGTGCTGTACGACTCCGGGCGCGACGTCGTGCTCGCCGACCACAGCCTTGCGCCGGAGGTGCAGGCCGAGGTGGTCGCCATCGCGCGATCCGCGATGGCCGACATCGGGCCCGTCGGCGTCGCCGTCGAACGCGCCGGGCGTTCCGCCCTCGACCCATCGGACGAATTGTTCGTGGTCGGGCCCGCCTACGCCCACGCGTGGGAGTCGACCGAGCATGGCATTTGCGGGGAAACCGAGATGATGTCCGAGCCCGCCACGAAAATGCTGCTCAGCAACCCGGGGATGGCCAGTGCAGAGCTGCATTCCATCATCGCGCCGCATATTCCCGCCGACCTGGCGCACGTCACCTACTCCATGCCCGAGGGGCTCATCGAGGTGTCGGCGCCGGGCGTGACCAAACGCGCCGGGCTGGAGGAACTCGCCGGGCTCGTCGGCGCGGGCGCTTCCGACGTGGTGTGCTTCGGCGACATGCCCAACGACATCGAAATGATCCGTTGGGCCGGCCTGGGCGTCGCCATGGGCAACGCGGTGGCCGAGGTGCAACGGGCCGCCGACGAGGTCACCGCCACAAACGACGACGACGGCGTCGCGCGGGTGCTCGAGCGCTGGTTCTAGTCGCCGGCGTCGAAAAGCACTGAAGCGCCCGCCATGTGGCGGGCGCGGAAGCCGGGTGCGTACGCCATGCGGCGCCCGCGGCCCGGCCGTGGCCTACTTCAGGTCGACCGAGACCTTGCCGGTTGCCGGGTCGAAGGTGATCGTTCCGCCCTGGAACTCGGCCTTCTCGACGCCGTCCTCGATCGTCTGCGTCGACGTCGGGGCGCCCAGGTCTCCGACCTCGAAGCCCTGCTTGGCCCAGGCGTCGGCGATCTCGCCCCACAGCGCCACCGAGCCGGTGGTGTGCGAATCGGTGATGATGCCGTTTTCGAACTTCACGTAGCGAAGCGTGTCGGCGCGGCCCTGCGGATTCGCGACCGTCGCACCGTTCTGGACGCCGGACTGCGCCGGGCCCAGGACATCGCCGAACTGCTCGACGACGCTGGCCCACTCCGCGGCGAGGTCGTTCTTCTCGTCGATTTCCAGGATCTTCTCCACCAGAACCGGAATGTCGTCGATGGACGGGCCCTCCTCGACGGACTTTCCGACGGCCGCGAAAATGGCGTCGGACGTCTCGCCCAGGCCCGGCGTGCCCAGGACACCGAACGCCGCGGCCAGGATGGAGCGGGCGCCCGAAATGACGGTCAGGGCGTCGTCTTCCGACACGGAGCCGGAGTCGTCGGTGCCCGTGCCCGTGCCGCTGCCGCCCGACGAGCCCGAGCCTTCGGTGCCCGTACCGGTGCCGGTGCCGTTTCCGCCGATCGTTCCGTCGTCGGTGGTGCCACCGCCGGTGTTGCCCGCGCCAGTGCCCGTACCGGTGCCGGTGCCGTTTCCGCCGGTGGTGCCGCCGCCAGTGTTGCCGGTGCCCTCGCCCGTGCCGGGTCGGTTGCCCTCGGTCGTTCCGTCGTCGGTGTTGCCGGTGCCGGTGTCCGTACCGGCGATGGTGATGTCGGTGCCGCCGCTGGGCGCCTCGTTGACGATGTTGCCCCTGTTCAGGGACTTGTACTTCTTGTCCGCGATGGAGCGGATGTTGTCCATCTGCGCGTAGCCGGCGTTGCCCGGGCACGTCGTGTTGCCGACGTCGCGGTGGGCGAAGATGTTCGGCAGCTTCACCTGGGTGCCGTACGGGTACTTGGCGTAGTGCGAACCCGCGGAGGTCAGCGTCGTGGTGCCCTTCGGGTCCACGCCGGCGACCTTGTGGCGCCAGCCGAGCATGTTGCCCACGGAGTTGATCATCGCCTGGGTCGGCTGGACGGACGAGTAGTCGCCCAGCATCGAAATGCCCCAGGTGTTCTTGTTGAAGCCGCCCGCATGGGCGCCCTGGACGTTCTTGTCCAGGCCGCCGTAACGGCCCTCGTAGATGTTGCCGTACTTGTCGACCAGCGCGTTGTAGCCCACGTCGCACCAGCCCAGCGTCTGGGCGTGGTAGTGGTACACGCCGCGGACGATGCCGGCGGCCTGCGCCTCGCTGTAGTTGTTCGAGCCGGCGGTGTGGTGGACCGTCGTCGCCTTCATCGAATCGTCGTAGGTTGCGTTGCGGCAGCGGCTGTTCTCGTTCGCGCCCCAGCCCGCGCGGGTGATCACGCGCGGCATGCCGGTCAGGTTCTTCGCGTCGACGATCGGGTCGATGCCGTCGCCCTCCTGGACGTTGCCGTCGATGAAGACCGCCTCGACGTCGTCGAGCGGCACCTCGTCGTTGACGGCTTCGATGTCGCGCCAGGCCGGCAGGTCGTTGACGGTGATGCCGTTGGCGCCGTCGGATGAGCCGGTGGCCGCGTCGGTCGCTGCGGCGCCCCGGTCTTCGGAGCTGCCGGTCACGTCGCCGGTGTCGGCATCGCCGCCGCCGGAGCTGCCCGCGCCGAGGTAGTCCTCGAGACGGCTGCGCTCCTCGTCGGTGAGGTCGGAGGAGCCCTCGATGTCGTCGACGGTCACGCCGGAGCCGGGGCCGAAGACGTTGAGGCCGTGGGTGGAGATCTGCACGGCGGTGGTCGGCTCGACGAAGACGAGCTCGGTGCCGTTGAGACCGTTGCCCTGGCCCTCGGCGGGGTAGTGCGGTTCGGCGCTGTACCACTCCGACCACGTGCCGTCGGGACGCAGTGCGCGGAAGTAGCTGGCCACGTCCGCCGAGCCGGTCCAGGTCAGCGCGAACATGGAGAATTCCTCGTCGCGGCGCAGTTCCTTGACGACGCCGCGGTTGGGGTGCAGCTCGTCGGCGACGGACTGGGTGGCGATGGCCGCGTCTTCCACGAGCACGGACGAGCCCGTGGACAGGGCGACCTTGTCGACGAGGACGTCGACCGGCCCGCGGCCGTTGTCCTCGATGAGTTCGATGGCCGCGGTGCCGCCGAGGGCGACCAGCGGCGCGGCGATGAGCGCGGACACGACGCTGAAGATCAGCGGCTTCCGCGCACCTGAGTGGGCGCTGATTCGTCGTCGGTTCAACAAGGTGTGACTCCAGAGTTCGGGTGCAGATGTTCCGCCGGGCCCGTTGCGATGGCCGGTTGCCGCAGGTCATGAGGATTTCGGGCATGCGCAACCTGTGACGGATGTGCAATCAGTTGCAAATGTTACCAATGTTACGGATGTTGTCCATAGTTGTTGATGCGTCAGGGGGTCGACGTCCGGCGGTCTCGCGCGGCCCGTCACGCCCGGTTCGTACGGCCCGTCGCGCCCGCCGTGGCGCACCGCGCCCCGCCTTGCCCGGCCCGTCGCCGCGATCCCGACCGCCGCACCCGTTAGGCTGACGGCCGTGAACACTGACACCACGTATGACCTGTTCGTCGTCGGCTCGGGCTTCTTCGGGCTGACCGTCGCTGAGCGCATGGCTGAGCAGTTGGGCAAGCGCGTGCTCGTCGTCGAGCGGCGCAACCACATCGGCGGCAACGCCTACTCGGAGGCCGAGCCCGAAACGGGCATCGAGGTGCACAAGTACGGCGCGCACCTGTTCCACACGTCCAACAAGCGCGTGTGGGACTACGTCAACCGCTTCACGGACTTCACCGGCTACCAGCACCGCGTCTTCGCCATGCACGACGGCACGGCCTACCAGTTCCCCATGGGTCTGGGCCTGATCACGCAGTTCTTCGGCAAGTACTACAGCCCCGACGACGCCCGCGCGCTGATCCGGGAGCAGGCCTCGGAAATCGACGCCGACAAGGCCGAGAACATGGAGGAGAAGGCGATCTCGCTGATCGGCCGCCCCCTGTACGAGGCGTTCGTCCGCGACTACACCGCCAAGCAGTGGCAGACCGACCCGAAGAACCTGCCGGCGTCGAACATCACCCGCCTGCCGGTGCGCTACACCTTCAACAACCGGTACTTCAACGACACCTACGAGGGTCTGCCGGTAGAGGGCTACACCGCGTGGCTGGAGAACATGGCCGACCATGAGCTCATCGACGTCGTCACCGACACCGACTGGTTCGACGTCCGCGACGAGCTGCGCGCCGCCAGCCCCGACGCCCCGGTCGTCTACACCGGACCGCTGGACCGCTACTTCGACTACTCCGAGGGCCACCTGGGCTGGCGCACCCTCGACTTCGAGACGGAGGTCCTGCCCACCGGCGACTTCCAGGGCACCCCGGTGATGAATTACAACGACGCGGACGTGCCGTACACCCGCATCCATGAGTTCCGCCACTTCCACCCGGAGCGCGACTCGTACCCGTCGGACAAGACGGTGATCATGAAGGAGTACTCCCGTTTCGCCGAGGGCGACGACGAGCCGTACTACCCCATCAACACCCCGGACGACCGCGAGATGCTGGGCAAGTACCGCGAGCGCGCCGCCGCCGAAGCCCGCGACAACAAGGTGCTCTTCGGTGGCCGCCTGGGCACCTACCAGTACCTGGACATGCACATGGCCATCGCGTCGGCGCTGACGATGGTGGACAACAAGCTGGTCCCGTACTTCACCGAGGGCGTGGCGCTCGAGCAGGAGCGCGGCCACTAGGCCTGGTTTCCCCGCGCTCGGCGTGCCTGCGGGCACGGGGCTTCGGCCCCGGCTCGTGCCGAACGAAAAGGAGCTTTACGACGTCCCGGCCTCCACGCCGAGCCGTCGTAAAGCTCCTTCATCGTCTCCCGTCGGCTACGCCAGGGCGACGTTGACGGCACGGGTGATGCCGTCGCGGGTGACGCTGCCGCCCTGGAAATCGGCGCGGTCGGCGCCCCAGTTCGGGGCCTGCGTGGTCGTCGGCGCGCCGAGACGGCCGATCTCGAAGCCCTGCTTCGCCCACGCCTCGGCGATCTCCTCCCAGATCGCGTGGACGCCGGTGGCGTTGGAGGCGACGATGATGCCGCGCTCGAACTTCACGTAGCGCACCGGGTCGGCGACGCCGGTGTCGTTCGGCACCGTCGCGCCCTGCTGCACGCCCGTCAGCGGCTGGCCGAGGACGTCGCCGTACTCGTCGGTGACCGCCCGCCACTCCACGGCGAACTCGTCGTCGCCGTCGATCGTCGTCGTCGGCTCGACCTGCACGGGGATGTCCGCCAGCGCCGGGCCCTGATCGGCGTTGCGGCCGACCGCGCCGAGCACCGACTCGGCGTCGTTGCCCAGGCCGGGCGCGCCGGCCAGGCCCAGCGACGCCGCGAGGATGCTGCGGCCGCCGGAGAAGGTGTCCACCTGCTCGCCCTCGGCCATCGCCTGCAGGGCCGGAATGGCCGCGGCGGCCTCAGGCGGCAGGTCCAGACCGTCGATGAGCGATCCGAGGCTGGAGTTGTCGCCGCCGATGGTGTCGCCGCCGTTGGGCAGGTCGGCGCGGATGTCGGTGGCCCCCTCGGGGCGCTCGTTGGCGATGACGCCGCCCGACAGGCCGTCGAACTTCGCCTGCGCGATCTGGCGGATGCGGTCCATCTGCGCGTAGCCGGAGTTGCCCGGGCAGGTGGTGTAGGCGACCTCGCGGTGGGCGAAGATGTTGTTCAGCGTCACCTGCTGGCCCCGCGACCAGTTGGAGGTCGAGTGGCCGCCGGCGGTGAAGGTGGTCTTGCCGATCGGCTTGACGCCGCCGACCTTCATGCGCCAGCCGATCATGGTGCCGACGGAGTTGATCATGGCGGTGGTCGGATGGACGGTGGAGTAGTCGCCCATCATCGAGATGCCGAACGTGCCGGAGTTGAAGCCGCCGGCGTGGGCGCCCTGCACGTTCTTGGTCAGCCCGCCGTAGCGGCCCTCGTAGATGTTGCCGTACTTGTCGACCAGCGCGTTGTAGCCGATGTCGGTCCAGCCGCGGGTGACGGTGTGGTACTTGTGAATGCCCCGCACGATGCCGGGGGCCTCGGCCTGCGAGTAGTTGTTCGCGCCGGCGGTGTGGTGGACGCAGGTTCCGCGGAATTCGTCGTCGTAGACGACGGAGGGGCGCTTGGAGTCGTCGGCGCCCCAGCCGGCGCGGGTGATCACGCGCGGCATGCCGGTGACGTCGGAGTCGTCGGCGATGGGGTCGATGCCGTCGGGGGTGACGCCGCCGTCGATGAACACGCCCTGCACGTCGTGCAGTGCAACGGGGCCGAGAAGGTCGGCCAGGCCGGTGAAGTCGCCGGCGCCGGCGCGCTTGACGACGTCGATGAGGTCGTCGAGGTTCTCCCCGAACACGTTGAGCCCGATGGTGGACACCTGTACGGCGGTGGTGCGGCCGACGTACACCGGTTCGGTGCCCAGCAGGCCGTTGCCCTCGTTGCCGGGGGCGTTCTGCGCGTCGGCGGCGTACCACTCGGACCAGGTGCCGTCCGGACGTTCGGCGCGGAAGAAGGCGGTCACCTCGGGGGCGTCGCGCCAGGTCAGGGCGAACATGGAGAATTCGCGGTCGTGGCGCAGTTCCTTGACCAGGCCACGGTTGGGGTGCAGGGCCTCGATCAGGCCCCGGGTGGCCAGGGCGGCGTCGTCGACGACGACGGCGGCGGCGTCGGACAGTGCTTGGGTGGCCAGGTGCACGTCGACGGGGCCGGGGGCCGGGGTCTCCAGCAGGCGCAGGCCGGAGCCCGCGACGTCGGAATTCGCGATGGCCACGGTGGACGCGGCGGCGGTGGTCGCCGCCAGTCCCGCCAGGAAGGGGCGACGGCCGATCGCGGTGGAATTGATGCGACTACGAGTCGGCAAGAGAGCACTCCAAACTGAGAAAAATGAGACGAAACGGCATTGGTGGGGCGAATGTTACTCGTGTGGCTGTTGATTGTCAGCTCGCCGCGTCACGTTTCCGTGAAAGGTTTCGTCGATCGATTGCGGCTGTCCGTGAAAGGCGCGGTGAAACGCCGTTTCTCGTCTCCCGGCCGGCCCGGGGGTGTCCGGCGGCGGGTGGTGCGGCGGAGGGGCGAGCCAGGCCCCCGATGTGGACATGACCGCCATCACCGCGCCCCGCGGCCCGTCAATGCCGACGGCCACCGGCGCCGCCGTTACTATTCGGGGTAAGTGACCGACCAGTTACGAGTCGACCCGAAAGCCGTGATGCCCCCCATGAGCACAGACGTCCAGACCGGAAGCCTCGCCGTCGAAAGACTGCAGCGGATTCTGCTTCCCAAGCCGGGCGAGCCGCGTGATGTGCGGTCCCTGTACCTCGTCGAACCGGAAACGAACGCCGCCCGCGTCGTCGCGGCGTCGCGGACCGAAGCCTCCGTCACCGCCGGCGACGAAGTCAGCTTCGAGACCTACTTCAACGCCTTCCCCGCCAGCTATTGGCGCCGCTGGACGTCGTTGCAGGAGGTCATCCTGCGCATCGAACTGTCGGGCGTCGCCCGCGTCGACGTGTACCGCTCCAAGATCGACGGCAGCCGCATCGCCGTGACCGGCCGACTCGCCGGCGACCCCGCGAACCCGGGGGAGCGGTCGATCGTGGAAATCCCCGTCTCCCTCGCCCCCTTCGAGGACGGCGGCTGGATCTGGTTCGACCTGACCTGCGAAACCGACGTCACGGTGCACTCCGCCGCGTGGTGGTCGCCCATCGCCGCGCCGGACCAGACTTACCCCGACGGATCCGCGCACCCGGCGCCCGAAGCCCGCGTGACCGTGGGCATCCCCACCTTCAACCGCCCCGAAGACGCCGTCGCCGCACTGGAGGCGCTGTCCTCCGACCCCGAGGTCGACGGCATCATCGACGCGGTGCTCATGCCCGACCAGGGCACCCGCCACCCCGCCGACGAGCCCGGCTTTCCGGCCGTCGCCCGGCACTTCGGTGACCGCCTGCGCATGTTCCCGCAGGGCAACCTGGGCGGCTCGGGCGGCTACTCGCGCATCATGTACGAGGCCCTCGGCGGCCCCGACTCCGATCCGGAGCGCGCCACCGACAGCCCGTTCATCCTTTACATGGACGACGACATCGCCATCGAGCCCGATTCGATCCTGCGCGCCGTCGCCGTCGGGCGCTTCGCCAAGTCCCCGATGCTCGTCGGCGGGCAGATGCTCAACCTGCAGGAACGCAGTCACCTGCATTCCATGGGCGAAATCGTCGGCCGCCACGACTTCATGTGGACCTCGGCCCCGCACGTCCACTACGACCACGACTTCCACGCCCATCCGCTGCGCGACCGCGGCGAGCACGGCGTCAACGCCACCGGCGAGACCATCGACTCCAAGGACCTGCATCGCCGCATCGACGTCGATTACAACGGCTGGTGGATGTGCCTGATCCCGCGCGTCGTCGCGCAGGAGATCGGCCAGCCGCTGCCCCTGTTCATCAAGTGGGACGACGCCGAGTACGGCCTGCGCGCGGGCAGGCACGGCTACCCGACCGCCACCTGGCCCGGCATCGCCATCTGGCACATGGCCTGGTCCGACAAGGACGACGCCATCGACTGGCAGGCCTACTTCCACCTGCGCAACCGACTCATCGTCGCCGCGCTCGAACACGACGGGTCGGTCGACGGCATCGTGCGGTCGATGCAGAAGGCCACCGCCAAGCATCTGCTGTGCCTCGAGTACTCCACCGTCGCCATCCAGAACGAGGCGATGAAGGACTTCCTCGCCGGCCCCGAGCGGCTGTTCGACATCTTGGAGACCTCCCTGCCGCGGATCAACGCCCTGCGCAAGGACTTCCCCGACGCCCGGGTGCTGCCCACCGCCGGCGACCTGCCCCGGCCCAGCGGCATCCCGGGAGTGCCGGTCAAGGACATCGGCGGCCGCCTCGCTCCGCTGAAAAAGTCCGTGTGGCTTGCCAAGGGTCTGCTGCACAGCCTGCGCCCGCACGATCCGGTGCACCACGAGACCCCGCAGGCGAATCTGTCGCCCCTCGAGGCGCGCTGGTTCTCCCTCTCCCGCGTCGACGGCGCGACCGTGACCACGGCCGACGGCCGCGGCGTGGTGTTCCGCCAGCGCGACCGGGACAAGGCGAAGAAGCTGCTCGGTGAATCGCGTGCGCTGCAGAAGCAGGTCGCCGAGCGCTTCGACGAGATGCGCCGCCGCTACCGTGACGCGCACCCCGAGTTGACCAGCCGCGAGAGGTGGGCCGATGTCTTCGAACAGCAGTAGCGTCCGCCATCCGGGTGCGCACCGGGGTAACGGTGCCGTCAGGACGGCCGATGCAGTGGGCGTGGACGCAGACGACACCGTGATCATCCCGCCCGTCACCGGTGAAGTGGCTTTGTTGAAGTCCATCCAGGACACCATCACCGACGTGCCCGGCGTGCTGCCGGCGGCGAAAGCCATGAGCTTCTTCGGCGAGCACGCCGCCGGCTGGATGGGGCTGGCCGCCCTCGGCGCGGCCGTCGACGCCGAGCGTCGCCGGGGCTGGGCCGTCGTGGGCGTCTCCGCGTTCACGTCGCACGCCGCGTCGGTGGTCATCAAGCGCATCGTGCGCCGCAAGCGGCCCCACCACCCGGGCGTCCGGGTCGGCGTGGGAACCCCGTCGAAGCTGAGCTTCCCGTCGTCCCACGCCACCTCGACCACCGCCGCACTCGTCGCAATGTCGCGCATGGGCTTCGGCCCCGCGCCACTGGCGGGGGTGCCCGCGATCATGCTGTCGCGGCTGGTGCTCGGAGTGCACTATCCGACGGACGTTCTCGCCGGGGCGGCCCTCGGCTGGACGACGGCGACAATCACGGACAAAATCCTCGGGGACCCCGGCGACGGGGACCGGGCGGCGACCGCCGCAGACGGAAGGACAGCCAAGTGACCGACGACCGCGTGAACAATCCCGATCCGGCGGCGGCCGACGCCGAACGGGCCGCCGGCGGTGCCGTGCGCGATGACCGCCGCGACGGCCTGAATCTGGGTTCCGAGCCGCACACCTACGGCATCGACGAGCCCTCGCACCCGCAGGGCCAACCGCCGAAGAACCTGCTCGACGGCATGTACAAGGCGCTGCGCCCCAAGCAGTGGGTGAAGAACGTCCTGGTCATCGCCGCACCCGCCGCAGCCGGCGCCGAGGCGCTGACCGACACCCGCACGCTCATCGACGTGCTCATCGCCTTCGTCGTGTTCTGCCTGGCGGCGTCGTCGATCTACCTGATCAACGACGCCCGCGACGTCGAGGCCGACCGAGCCCACCCGACCAAGCGCTTCCGCCCCATCGCCGCGGGCGTTTTGCCGGTGACCATGGCCTACGTCATGGCGGTGGTCCTCATCGTCGCCGCCGTCGGCCTGTCCTTCACGGCGTCGTCCGGCCCGGGTCTGGCCATCGTGGTCTCCACGTACATCGCGCTGCAGCTGGGCTACTGCTTCGGCTGGAAGCACCAGCCGGTGATCGACATCGCCCTGGTCAGCTCCGGATTCATGCTGCGCGCGATGGCCGGCGGCGTGGCGGCGTCGATCGTACTGTCCCAGTGGTTCCTGCTCGTCGCGGCGTTCGGCTCACTGTTCATGGCCGCCGGCAAGCGCTACGCCGAACTGCTGCTGGCCCAGCGGTCGCAGAAGAAGATCCGCAAGTCCCTCGAGGGCTACACCGCCACGTACCTGCGCTTCGTGTGGACCCTGTCCGCCACCGCCGTCGTGCTGGCGTACTCCCTGTGGGGCTTCGAGATGGGCAACCGCGCCGGCGGCACCGCCGCCGTTTGGTACCAGATCTCCATGGTCCCGTTCACCGTCGCGATCCTGCGCTACGCCGCCGACGTCGACCGCGGCACCGCCGGCAGCCCCGACGAGATCGCCCTGCACGACCGGGCGCTGCAGGCGCTGGCGCTGCTGTGGATCATCTCCATCGGAATCGCTGTGTACGCCGTGCCCATGCTGTAGAGCATCCGACGCCGACGGACATCCGGCGCCGACGGTGGCCGTGACCTTCGTCTCGCAGACGGTGGTCGCGGCCACTTTTTCATGCCGTCGCACCGGTGGTCGGCGATACGCTCCTGTGCTCGTCGTCAAGCATGAACACGGGAAACGTTGCCCCGCGAACCAATCCGGGACACCCGCCGGGGGGACGCGGCATGAAAGACCCCTGATAACGGTTTGAGAAATGGTCGCGGAACGGTAACGTTATCGGCCACGTGCCCGATGAACCCATCGGAAAGTGCGCCCCACCCCGAATTTCCCGGTATCCCCGCAGGCTCGACCCGACGCGGACCACCGGATTGCTTCGCGGTGCGGCGGGCAGACTGAAACGTCAACGAGGAGAAACATGAGCTTCACCGCAATTGCTCGTGGGTGGAAGGCCAAGATCGTCGCCGCGATGGTCGCCGTGGCCACCATCTTCGGCATGATGCAGTTCGCCGCCCCGGAAGAGGCCAACGCCCACCGCGGATGGCTGCGCCCCGGCTGCGAATGGGACACCTACAAATACTGGGTGCAGTACTGCAGGGTGTACTCCGAAGCCATGGGCAAGGACATCACCGTCCACGTCCGCCCGGGCATCCACCCCAACAGCCCCGGCCTGTACCTCCTCGACGGCCTGCGCGCCCGCGACGACTGGTCCGAGTACGTCTGGACCGCCAACGCGCCGCGCCTGTTCGAACACGACAACCTCACCCTGGCCATCCCGGTCGGCGGCGAAGCGTCGTTCTACACCGACTGGAACCGCCCGGCCGTCAACTCCAAGGGCGAGATCCGCAACTACAAGTGGGAGACCTTCCTGACCCAGGAACTGCCGGTCTACCTCGAGCAGCACTTCCAGACCCGCCGCGACAACAACGCCGTCGCCGGTCTGTCCATGGGCGGTTCCGCCGCGATGTCGCTGGCGTACAACCACCGCGACCAGTTCAAGCAGGTGTCCGTCTTCTCCGGCTACTTCCAGGTCTCCAACCCGGTGATGTCCACGGCCATCGCCGGCTCGCAGATCGACCAGGGTTACGAGCCGACCGCGATGTGGGGCCCTCCGGGCGTCCCGACCCCGGGCCACGTCCGCAACGATCCGTCCATGAACCTGCACAAGATGCGCGGTCTGCCGATGTTCATCGCCTCGGCCAACGGGTACCCGTCGCACTGGAGCTCGCCGGAAGCGCTTCTGGGGGCACCGTCCGAACTGCCGCAGATCGGCATGGGCATCGCCCTGGAGGGGCTGTCCCGCGCCTCGACCGTGGCGTTCGAGGGGGAGGCCCGCGCCTTCGGCCTGGATCCGATCATGCACTACAGCCCGGATGGCATCCACGCCTGGTCGCTGTGGGAGCAGGACCTGGCCAAGGCCCGCCCGCACATCAAGGCGGCCCTGGGGGTTTAGTCTCCCGCCGGCAGTCGTCGCGCCGCTCCTCGTGTGCGACAGCGGGCCGGGAGAGAAGAGCGCATCGAAGCCCGCTCCGACCATGTGTCGGGGCGGGTTTTCGCGTGTCCGGGGGTGCGTGACGACGTCCGTCGAACGTGCTGCCCGTCGGGAGGCCACGAGTGTGCGGCATGGGGGCTGCCGTGCACACTCGTCGAATGTGCTGCCTGTCGGGGGCGGCGCCTGACGGCCACGTGGAGTTTTGCCGCCCCAAACCCTAAAGTTGAACTTAAGCCTGAGCTTTAGGGCGCGTCGCGCAGGAATGCGACCCGCGCCCGGGTAAGAATCAAGGTCGAAGCGGAGGCCGCGACGCGACCGCCCGCCGGGAGAGGGGAACTCCCGGACGGCGAACGCCGAACGGCCGCCACGGCGACGCGCGGTGACGGCCGCGCACGGCACCCGCCCGACGCGCGCACCCGCGCACCAACGGCGGACACGACCTCAGACGACACGTTTACTTGTAAGGGGAAGCCCTCATCATGCGAGATACCGCACACTCCCCCCGGGGCCGCTGGACCCGGGTGCTCGCCGCCCTCACGGCGATCCCGCTGGCCATGACGCTCACCGGAGCGCCGGCCACGGCGTCCCCCGCGGAGCCCGCGGCCGACGACACCGGCACCTCCGCCCCCGCGACGAGCACGTCGACGCCCGCCGACGACACCGCACCCGCCGACCCCGCCGCCGGGGAAGAAGACGCGACGTCGTCAAGCACCGCCGACGACGAGACCGCCCAGCCGCTGCAGTCCTCCCTGTGGACCCCCGTGCCCGGAGCCAACGGCCAGCCGTCGCCCATCCGCGAAACCGAACAGAACCTGCCGAACCTGCCCGGCGACGTCTCGGTGGAAAAGGTGCAGTGGCTCACCGAACGCCGCGTCATGCTGCACATCAACTCCGCCGCCATGCCCGGCGAACCCGTCAAGGTCGACCTGCTGCTGCCCCGCGACTGGAACCGCGACCCCGACCGCACCTTCCCGACCATCTGGCACCTCGACGGCATGCGCGCCCGCGACGACTGGAACGGCTGGACCCTCGAAACCAACATCGAGCGCTACTACGCCGACAAGAACGTCATCGTGGCCATGCCCATCGGCGGCGAATCGTCCTTCTACACCGACTGGAACGAGCCCGACAACGGCAAGAACTACCAGTGGGAAACCTTCCTGATCGACGAACTCGTCCCCGTCCTGCGCGAAGGCTGGCGCGCCAACGACGACCGCGCCGTCGTCGGCCTGTCCATGGGCGGCACCGCCGCGTTCAACCTCGCCTCCCACCACCCCGAGCTGTTCCGCTTCGCCGGCAGCTTCTCCGGCTACCTGGACACCGCCTCGCGAGGCATGCCCGCCGCCATCGGCCAGGCCATGCGCGAAGCCGGCGGCTACGACGCCACCAAGATGTGGGGGCCGGTCGACTCGCCGCGCTGGAAGGAAAACGACCCGAAGTCCAACGTCGACAAGCTCAAGGGCATCTCGCTCTACGCCTCCGCCGGCAGCGGCAACACCGGCGAATGGGACGAACCGTCCGCGGAGTTCCCCGGCCTGCCCGCCAACACCGCCGGCTTCGGCCTGGAAGTCATCTCCCGCATGACCACCGAGACGTTCGCCCAGCGCGCCCGCGCCGCCAACGTCCCCGTCACGCTGAAGATCCGCGACTCCGGCACCCACTCCTGGCCGTACTGGCAGTTCGAGATGAACCAGGCCTGGCCGCAGCTCGCCGACGCCCTGCAGCTTTCCGACGACGACCGCGGCGCCAACTGCGTCATCGGCGGAGACATCGCCGAGCGCATCAAGGGCTTCGACAACCTGGGCACCTGCCTGTCGCCCGAATACGAAACCGCCGACGGGGGCCGCGCGCAGGACCTGACCAACGGTCGCGCCTACTGGCACCCGCGCACCGGTGCCCAGTTCGTGTGGGGCCGAATCGGCGCCCGCTACCACGAGGTCGGTGGACCGTCGTCGCCGCTGGGCTACCCCACGACCAGCGAAATGTCCACGCCCGACGGCGACGGCCGCTTCGTCCACTTCGAGCACGGCTCCATCTACTGGACCCAGGAAACCGGCGCGCACCTGGTCATGGGCGACTTCATGAACCTCTGGGGCGACGAAGGCTGGGAGAAGGGCCGCCTCGGCTACCCGACGTCCGACCGCCGCGACATCCCCGGCGGCGTCGTCCAGGACTTCCAGGGCGGGCAGATCGTCAAGTCGGCCAACGGCGCACCGCAGATCGTGCTCGGCGCTATCGGCGCCGCCTACCGCGCCGGCGGCGGCCCCGAGGGCGCGATGGGCTTCCCCGTGAGCGGCGAAATGGATCTGGGCGACGGCAAGTTCCAGCGCTTCGAACACGGCGCCATCTACTGGTCCCCGGAATCCGGTGCGCACGGCGTCCCCGCCGGCGACATCTCCGACCATTGGGGCTCCACCGGCTGGGAGAACGGTCCGTTCGGCTACCCGGTCGGCCCGCAGAAGCAAATCCCGGCCGGCGGCCTGGAGCAGGAGTTCCAGGGCGGCTGGATCCGGCAGATCAACGGCAACATCGAGGAGGCTGCGCGATGAGCGCCGTCACGCCCCGCAAGACCGGCGCGCCGCGCGGCACCGGTAAGCCGGGCCGGGCGCGCGCGGCGGTGCTCGCCCTCATCGGCGCCGGTGCCCTGACCCTCGCGGCGTGCGGCGGTTCGACCGTCGAATCGTCCGAGGTCACCGACACCACCTCCGCCGACGCCACGACGTCGGAGACCAGCTCCGCGTCCAGCTCGGCGACGAGCACCTCCGAATCGTCGACGACCACGACCCGCGCGAGGGGCGAGCGCGAGATCACCGAGCCCGGCGCCACCCGCGCCAGCTCCGCCCCCGACGGCCGCATGCCGCTGTCCCGCGACGACGAGGACTTCCTCGACGCGCTCATCGACGACGGCATCGACGTCGAGGGCACGGAGGACCAGCTCATCGCAGCCGGCCACGTCCACTGCAGCGCCCAATCCGAGACCGGCGGCGACGCCGACGCGGCGGTCGTCGAGGCCGTCGCCGGCCAGATCGTGGCGCAGGACCGCACCGACGACGACGAAGCCGCCGTGGCGGAGTCGATTGCGAAAGCGGCTGAATCGGCGTATTGCTAACGGGCATGCGCAAAACGCTCACCCTGCTCGCCGTCATCGTCCTCGTCGTCGCCATCGTCGCCGGCGTGGGGCAGTGGCTGCGTCAGTCGCAGGTGGGCGAGCCCGGCATGCCGGACCCGTCCCCGCAGGCCCAACAGCCCGAGTGGTGCCCGGCGGTGGAGGTCGTCGCCGCGCCCGGCACGTGGGAATCGCGGGCCGACGACGACCCGATCCACCCGACGGCGAACCCGAATTCGCTGATCCTCAAGGCCTCGGCGCCGTTGCAGGAGTCGTACTCGCCCGACGACGTGAAGGTGTGGACCGTGCCGTACACCGCCCAGTTCCGGAACGTCCAGGCCCAGCATGAGATGAGTTACGACGATTCGCAGGCCGAGGGGCGCGCCCGCATCCACGAGGAGATGGCCGCCACCCACGCCGACTGTCCGCTGACCGATTTCGTGCTCATGGGCTTTTCCCAGGGCGCGGTGATCATGGGGGACATGGCGGCGCTGATCGGCAACGGCAATGGTCCGGTTCCGGCCGAGCGGGTGTTGGGGGTCGCCTTGCTTGCCGACGGCCGTCGTGAAGCAGGAAAGGGCGTCGTCCCCGGAAACCCCGTGGCGGGCGTCGGTGCGGAGGTCGCGCTCGCGCCGGTGAATCTGCTGGTGCAGCCGATCGTGCCGGGTGCGACGATGCGCGGCGGGCGAGAGGGCTTCGGCGAGCTCAACGACCGGGTGCAGGACATTTGCGCGCCCGGCGACACCGTGTGCGACGCGCCGCCCGGCATCGGCGACGCGGTGGCGCGGGCGCAGGAGCTCGTCGCCGCCAACGGCGTGCATGCGACGTATGCCGAGAATCCGGACGTCATCCCGGGTACCACCGCCGTCGCGTGGACGGAGAATTGGGCCCGCGGCCTCATCGACGGTGCCCTCGCCGCGAACGGGTAGTCCGCTGGGGCGGTCGGTGCGGGTAAAACTTGATCCGCATTTAGTCGGCGGATTTGTTGCAGATTCGGACGAAACTTTCCCGATTTGACGGCTGAAATGCAACAAATCAGCCGACTCATTGCAGATCAAAACACGTTATGACATTCGCCGAGTGGGGTGTGGCGCATGTGGTGGGCGGGGAGGGGGCGTGACGGGCGTCGGGGCCGTCACCGGGCACCAGGTGGGCGTCGTCAAGCAAGCTTCACTCGCGTACCGTTGAGCCTCAGTAGTCACACCCGCTTACATCCGTAACGTGACTTATGGCACGCCGGACGCCTACGATTTTCATCGGCGAAAGTAAATTGCGCTAGCGTGACCCCCGCCGACGGTCCCGATCGTCGACCGGCGGCGCGCCGCCATCCCGAAAAATAACGGGTCGGTAACGTAAAGACCCTCCGGCCCGACAAACCACCGCAGACGAAGAAACACCAGAGGAGCACCATGGACCTGAGCATGCTGATGGGCCAGTTCATCGACGCCGAAGGCAACTTCGCCTTCCCCGACGACATGTCCGTGCCGAACCTGTCCGAAATGATGTGGCAGATCAACACGATGAAGGGCGAACTCGACCTTCAGCAGGTCACCTTCCATGACTACTCCAACTCCCGCGACGGCGAGCTGGTCACCTACACGCGCGCCGAGGTCAACCGCCGCATCAAGGCCGTCGCCGCCCGCCTCCAGCAGGTCGGCGAACCCGGCGACCGCGTCGCGCTGCTCATGGGCAACAGCCCCGAGTACCTCTTCGGCTTCCTCGCCGCCCAGTACGCCGCCCAGGTGGCCGTGCCGCTGTACGACCCCACCGAGCCCGGCCACGGCGACCATCTCGTCGCGGTCCTCGAAGCCGCCCAGCCGAAGGTCGTGCTGACCAACAAGCGCTCGGCCGCCGCGGTTCGCTCCATCTTCGCCGACAAGCCGGCCGCCGAGCGCCCCCGCGTGCTCACGGTCGACGCGCTGCCGGATTCGCTGGCCGACAACTACGTCTCGCCGGCCGAGGACGCCAAGTACGCGCCGCAGCTGGAGAAGGACGCCGTGCTGCTGTTCACCTCGGGCTCGTCGCGCACCCCGGAGGGCGTCCGCATCGCCGGACGGTCGATCCTGTCGAACGTCTTCCAGGTGCTGTCGGCGGCGCACCTGCAGCTGCCGCTGCGCCTGGTTACGTGGCTGCCGCTGCACCACAACATGGGCATCGTGCTCGGCGCGTTCGTCACGGCGTTGGGCCTGCCGTTCGATCTGATGACCCCGCGCGACTTCATCCAGCACCCGAAGCGCTGGATCGACCAGCTGAACAAGCGTGGCGACGACGACGTGAACGTGTACACGGTCGTGCCGAATTTCGCGCTGGAGCTGGCCAACCGTTTCGCGGTGCCGGAGGAGGGCGGGACCCTGGACCTGTCCAACGTCGACGGCCTCATCGTCGGTTCGGAGCCGGTGACGGAGAAGGCGACGCGCGAGTTCCGCGCCAACTTCGAGAAGTTCGGCCTGCCGTCCAACGCCATCCGCCCGGGCTACGGCCTGACCGAGGCGACGCTGCTGGTCGCGGTTCCGCAGGGGCCCGAGCGTCCGCGCGTGACCTGGGTCGACCGTGATTCGCTTAACGACGGCCGCCCGGAGCGCGTCGAGCCGGATACCCCGGATGCGGTGCCGTTGATGTCGAATGGTTCGGTGGCCAAGCCGCAGAACCTCATCGTCGTCGATCCGGAGACGCGCACCGAGCTGCCGGATGGCGTGGTCGGCGAGATGTGGGTCCACGGCGACAACATTCCGCTGGGCTACCTCACCGACCTGGAGCAGTCGGCGAAGGTGTTCGGCAACGAGCTCGCCGCCCGCCGCGACGTCGATTCCCGCGCGGAGGGGGTGGCCGACGACGCCAAGTGGATGGCCACCGGCGACCTGGGCGTCTTCCTCGACGACGAGATCCACATCACCGGCCGCATCAAGGACCTCATCGTCATCGCCGGCCGCAATCACTACCCGCAGGACATCGAGGTCACGGTCACCCAGGCGTCCGACCACGTGCGTCCGGCCGTCGTCGCGGCTTTCTCGGTGGAGGGCGACGACGTCGAGAAGCTGGTGATCGTCGCCGAGCGCGACTTCCGCCGCGAGGAGTCCGGCGACGCCGAGGCGATCGACGCCATCCGCGCCGCCGTGACCAAGGCGCACGGCATTCAGCCGGACGACGTCCGCGTCGTCGGCATCGATGAACTTCCGCGTTCGTCTGCCGGTAAGATCGCGCGACGAGTGGCCCGCGCCGCCTACCTCGCCGGCGGTTTCGACTAACCCGCGAATTATTTGTTAAGGACACAGCCCACGATGGATGACAACAAGGGACGATCCGGCATGACGGTCGCCCAGATGCGCGATTGGTTGCGCGACTGGGTGATCACCACCACCGGTCTGACACCGGAGGAAGTCACGCCGGAACGGCCGATGGAGGAGTTCGGCCTGTCCTCCCGCGACATCGTCATCCTGTCGGGTGAGTTGGAGAGCCTGCTGGACGTGCGGCTCGATGCGACGATCGCCTACGAGTACCCGACGATCGACAAACTCGCGGTGCGGCTGATCGAGGGCGACGTCGACAACCCGGATGATTCGGCGTACGACGCGCTGCAGACGGGCGAGGAGGCCGCGCGGTCGCGCCGGCTTCGCGACGAGAAGCTCACCGACATGGACATCGCCGTGGTCGGCATGGCCGCCCGGTATCCGGGTGCCCGGAACATCGGCGAAATGTGGGATCTGCTGGTCTCGGGCCGCGCCGGCACCGGTGATCTGCCGGAGGGCCGGTGGTCCGAGTTCGACGGTGATGCGGACATCGCCGCGGAGATCGCCGAGTGCGACACCCGCGGCGGGTACCTCGACGACGTCGTGGGCTTCGACAACGAGTTCTTCGGGCTGTCGCCGCTCGAGGTGGAGAACATGGACCCGCAGCAGCGGATCCTGTTGGAGCTGACGTGGGAGGCGTTGGAGAACGCGCATCTGCCGGCGTCGGAGTTGCGCGGCGAGGCCGTGGGCGTGTTCATGGGTGCGACGACGAACGACTACGCCATGCTCATGGCGGCCGATCCGTCGGCGGCGCACCCGTACGCGATGACCGGCACGTCGCCGTCGATTCTGTCCAACCGAATTTCCTACGCGTTCGACTTCCGCGGGCCATCGATCACCATGGATACGGCGTGCTCGTCGTCGTTGGTGTCCATCCATCAGGCGGTGCGGGCGTTGCGCGATGGCGATGCCGATGCGGCGGTGGCCGGTGGCGTGAACCTGCTGGTGTCGCCGCATGCGACGTTGTCGTTTGGCCGGTTGGGGGTGTTCTCGAAGACGGGTGCGATCCACGCGTTTTCCGACGACGCCAGCGGCATGATCCGCGCCGAGGGCGCCGGCGTCGTGGTGCTCAAGCGACTGGAGGACGCCGAGGCCGACGGCGACGACGTCCTGGCCGTGATCAAGGGCACCGCCGTCACCTCCGACGGCCGTTCCAACGGGCTGACCGCGCCGAACCCGGATGCGCAGGTCGACGTGCTGCGCCGCGCCTACGCCGATGCCGGCATCCGTCCGCAGGACGCCGATTACATCGAGGCCCACGGCACCGGCACCATCCTCGGCGACCCGATCGAGGCCTCTGCGCTGGGCACGGTGCTCGGCCGCGGCCGTGACGCCGCCAATCCGACGCTGCTGGGCAGCGCGAAGACGAACTTCGGCCACACCGAGGCCGCCGCGGGCGTCGCCGGCGTGATCAAGGTCGTGCTGGCCATGCGCAACGACGTCCTGCCGCCGTCGCTGCATTACGCGGGCCCCAACCCGTACATCGATTTCGAGGGCGGCCGCCTGGAGGTCGTGGAGGATCCCCGCGAGTGGCCCGAGTACTCCGGCCGCAAGGTCGCCGGCGTCTCCGGGTTCGGTTTCGGCGGCACCAACGCCCACATCGTGCTGACGTCCCCGCCGGCGGCGCCGCCGCAGGAGGAGGCGACCGCGCCGATCGACGCCGCGGCCGCCCGCGAGGCCGGGATGCCCGCGTTGCTGCCGGTGTCGGGGCTGCTGCCGTCGCGCCGCCGGATGGCCGCCGAGGACCTCGCATCCTGGTTGGAGGCCAACCCGAAGGTGGATCTGGGCGACGTCGCGCGAACTCTGGCGTCGCGGTCGCGGGGTAGGTCCAAGGCCGTCGTGCCCGCCACCGACGTCGCCTCGGCGATCGAGGGCATGCGCCGCGTCGCCGAGGGCAAGTCGGGTCCGGGCATCGTCTCGGCCGACGCTCCGCTGGCGCAGGGGCCGGTGTGGATCTTCTCGGGCTTCGGCTCGCAGCACCGCCTGATGGGCAAGGAGCTGCTGGCCCTGTCGCCGGTGTTCGCCGAGACCATGGCCAAGTGCGACGAGATCATCGTCGATTCGGTCGGTTGGTCCCTGCTGGAGCTCATCGCCGACGACGAGCGCACCTACGACCTCGAGGCCGCGCAGATCGGCATCACCGCCATTCAGGTCGCCCAGACCGACATGATGCGCGCGCTGGGCGCAGAGCCCGCTGCCGTCGTGGGGATGTCCATGGGCGAGATCGCCGCGGCCTACGCCGCCGGCGGCCTGACCCTGGAGGAGACGATGCGCATCGCGTGCGCCCGCTCCCATCTGATGGGCGAGGGCGAGTCGATGCTCGCGGAGGACGAGCAGGGCGGCATGGCGATGGTCGAGCTGTCCGTCGACGAGCTCGACGAGCTGCTGGCCGCGCATCCGGAGTTCGCCGGCGTCGAGCCGGCGGTCTACGCCGCGCCGACCATGACCACCGTCGGCGGCCCGAAGCCGGCCATCGCCGCGCTGGTGGAGCACCTCACCGGCGAGGGCAAGATGGCCCGCCCGCTGGCCGTGAAGGGCGCGGGGCACACGTCCGCGCTCGACCCGCTGCTGGGCGAGCTGTGGTCGGAGTGCTCGGACGTCGAGCCGACCCCGCTGTCGGTGCCGTTGTTCAGCTCCGTCGACCGGGGCGTGACGTATCAGCCGGGCGACGTCGTCCACGACGCCGATTACTTCGTGCGCTGCACCCGCCACTCCGTGTGGTTCGCCGATGCGGTGTCCCGCGCTTGCGCGGCCGGTTACAGCACGTTCGTCGAGTTCGCCCCGAACCCGGTGGCGCTCATGCCGACGATGGCCACGGCGTTCGCCGCCGGACTGCCGGATGCGCAGCTGGTGCACCTGGCCAAGCGCAAGGAGCCCGCGGGCGAGTCGCTCGCCGCGGCGTGCGCGACGCTGTACGCCCACGGCCACGACATCGACCTGTCGGCGTTGGCCGGCCCGGGTGCGTACGCGGATCTGCCGGGCATGCGTTGGCGCCACCAGCGTTTCTGGACGTCCGCGCGCCCGATGTCCGGTGGCCGCGGCAAGCTGCCGGGATCGCGCACGACCCTGCCCGGCGGCGATGTCGCCTACGCGGGTGACGCGGCCATCGCGCCGTCGATTCACGCGATCATCGATGCGGCCATCGCCGACGCCGTGCCCGGTGCGACGATCCTGGCCGTCGAGGAGGCCGGCGCGCTGCCGGCGTCCGGTGAGCTGACGACGATCGTCTCTCGCCACCCCGGCGGCGCAGTGATTTCGGTGTACACGGTCGACGGCGACGCCACGGAGCTGCTGGCCAAGGCCGGCGTCGCGTCCGTTCCCGCCGGGTCGGGTGCCGGTGCAGCCACCGGCTCCTCCGCCGATTCCGCCGCAGGCGCCCCGGCCGGCACCGTCGGCGCCGAGTCGACCGCCGCGGGCGCGCCCGC